>JBDKUO010000038.1 GCA_039679645.1 Armatimonadota bacterium | reverse complement strand
TGCTGGCATGATTGTGGCTCGCCTCCTTTATTTTCTCACAAAAATGAATTCGGCGTTGACCGTCCATTTTCATGCCAGCAGCCTCATCTTTTACCTATTAAAATTCCGTAGATTTGACACGCACCCGTCGCGGGGAACCTTTTTTGACCAGTACGTATTAAACCTCACCTCATAAGCGGCTTTATCCACATACCACTCATACATCTCAGAATATGTAGAAAACTGGCTGATAGTCCAACGCCCGGGCTTACGCGCAATTACATGCCCGTCGCAATACAGATAATTATTGTATTGTCCATGCCATGGGTGATCAAGCTCTTTCGTCAGCTTGTTTTTTTGGACATAGCCGCTTACGTAGAACCAGTTGGCGCAGCGGTAGATATAGTCAAGATCTTTGTCTTCATCATTTGCAATATTGCACCCCTCATATAGGAGAATTGTTTTGGCGCTTCTGGGTATCAGCCCGGAGCGTATACCGCAGCGGTATGCGCAACATGCAGGGTATTCGGCATCGGCAGGAGTGCGCAGGTATGAGTTCATTGAATAACTGCGTGGAGAATACTTGCCGTTCCAGCCGTCAAGCATCGGGCAGCACCATACCGACTTGACCCCGCGCTGTGGGAGATAGCTTTGAAGGCCGCCGTTGCCTGTCTGTGCCCAATAAGTATGGTCACCCCTCAAGCCGCCCGGACAAGGCCAATAGTCGCTCCAGTCTTGAGTGTAGGCCATAAACGCCCCGGCGAACTGCCTGAGGTTGCTGGCGCATTGTGTGCGATATGCAATTCTTCTTGCCTGCGAAAAGAGGGGCAGCAGAATTTGCGCGAGGATCGCAAACACCGCGCAGACAAGCAGTAGTTCTATTATAGAGAAACCTGACCCTCTAATTTCATCCTTAAGGCGCGGCATCGTCCACCATCATGGCTAAGTGATGAACTACGCTGTCATTATATGTCAGCTCGACTGCACTGTCAATATCTGACAAAAAAAGCATTTGCGGTTATCGCAATTGCCTTTATTACAAAACCCTTGAGCTAAACGCAATTATGCGATATCCTATTAGTGATGACTTTCAGGTGAGGGAGATTTGTGGTGGATATAGCGCAGACCCAGAAAAGCCCCTATAACATAACTCTCCCGGCATTCGAGGGACCGCTCGATCTGCTGCTGCACCTGATCCGCGAGAACCAGATAGATATCTACGACATCCCCATTGCAAAGGTATGCGAGCAGTATCTGGCGTATTTATCCCTAATGGAATCGCTTGACCTCGAACTGGCGGGCGAGTGGCTCGTAATGGCGGCAACACTGATTGAGATCAAATCAAGAATGCTGCTGCCTGAAGACCCGAAAAATGAGTCCGAATCTGAAGAAGAACAGATCGATCCCAGACTCGAACTTGTCGAGCGGCTGATAGAATACGAAAAGTTTAAGAGCGCGGCTGAGATATTTAAGGAGCGCGAAGAGCAGCGCGCAAGGGTATTTGTGAGGGGAGCAACTGAGCTTTCATTTGAACTCAAGCCCACCTTCGATCTCGAGAACATCACCGCCGTTGACTTGCTCTCCGTCTTGCAGCGCATACTTGCCGATGTTGGTGAGGAAGAAGTCACAAGCATCCAGAAGCGCAAAATCACCGTGCGTATGCGCATGCGCGAGATTCAGCGCAAACTGGCTGAAGCTGCTGGGCAACTTAAGTTTGAAGATTTGTTCGACGATTCGATTAACCGTATTGAAGTGGTAATCACGTTCCTGGCACTGCTTGAGCTATTGAAATCCCGTATTGTAAAAGTCAAGCAGAAAACAGCATTTTCGCCTATTGAGATCATCACGATGGAGTCAAATGGACGATAGAGACACAACACTTGAAGAGCTTGAATCCGAGATCGGGGAAGTCGTATCTACCCAGCCGGTAGCCGAAGTGACTGTCGCCGAGCTTTCCGATGCCGTGACGGGTGTCGCGGTGGTCCGGGATGACGAGCAGCCTAAGAAGGGGCGCGGGCTGGCAGCGCTGTTTTCGCGCAGGCCGTCCAAGAAACGCGAGGAGCCAGAGCAGACTCAAGAGGATATCGAGTCGGCAGCAGCTCTTATCGACGGCGACACTACCTCAGATGAATCGGAAGACGAAGTCGAAGAAGTTCCTCCGCACAAAAACGGCAAGCTCAAGAGCGTGATCGAATGCATGCTCTTTGTCTCGAATGAACCTCTTGGCGCAAAGCAGCTCGCAAGCACGCTCGAACTGGATGAATCCAGGATCGAAGAAGCTATCAGGTCACTCGAATCGGACCTCGACAGCCGAGGACTGCAGCTTATGAAGATCGCCGGAGGCTATCAGCTTTGCACCAAACCCGAGTATGCCGACTACTGTGCGCTTATTCTTCAGCCTGCAAAACGCAAGCTTTCCAAGGCAGCCTTGGAAACTCTGGCGGTAACGGCGTATCGGCAACCAGCCACCATGCCCGAGATCGAAGCAGTGCGTGGAGTTGCTGTAGGTGGGGTAATGAAAACACTGATGGAGCGCGGTCTGGTCAAGGAAGCAGGGCGCAAGCAGACCCCCGGCAGGCCGATATTATACGCGACCACTCCTGAGTTTTTGGAGTATTTCGGGCTTAACGACATATCCGAACTGCCGGATATCGACATGCTAGCAGTAGAGGAAGTAAAGGCTCTGGAGGCTCAAAGAGAGCTCTTTAGCCAGGATAATGCCGATACTTCTACAGCGAGCGAACCAGAGAAATCTGATGGCTGACGACCTGCTTCCTGCGGTAGAGGGTTACGAGGGGTTCTTTAGGGATATCAAGGAGCGAATCCACAGCGCCCGCATACGCGCGGCACTGGCAGTAAATCAAGAACTCGTTCTACTCTATTGGCAAATAGGAAAAGATATACTAAATAGGCAGCAAGATCAAGGTTGGGGCACAAAGATTATAGATCGTCTCGCGCATGACCTGCGTGCGGCATTTCCGGAGATGAAGGGTTTCTCGTCCCGGAATCTAAAATATATGCGAGCTTTTGCCCAAGCATGGCCGGACATTATATTTGTGCAACAAGTTGTTGCACAAATTCCTTGGGGCCATAATGTTCGGATTTTGGACTATGTTAAGGACCCATCTGAACGTGAATGGTAAGTTCGTCGCGCCATAGAGCATGGCTGGAGTCGAAATGTACTTGTCTGCCAGATTGAAAGCCGACTCTTTGAGCGCCAGGGACGTGCAATAAGCAATTTCAGTGTTGCGCTGCCTGCACCGCAATCCGAACTGGCACAGCAGATACTCAAAGACCCATATAATTTCGACTTTCTCAGCCTCGGGGATGACTACACAGAGCGTGATCTTCAGAAAGCTCTGCTTCTGCATGTAAGGTCTTTCCTCCTTGAACTGGGAGCCGGGTTCGCCCTTGTCGGCAGTGAATATCATATCGAGGTCGGCAATCAGGACTTTTATATTGATCTGCTGTTTTATCATCTGCATTTGCGGTGCTATGTTGTCGTCGAGCTGAAGATAGGGGCATTTCAGCCCGAGTACGCAGGAAAGATGAACTTTTATCTATCAGCAGTCGATGATATTCTCAGACATGCTGACGACCAGCCGAGTATAGGCATAATCCTGTGTAAGAACAGGGAAAAGATAGTGGTGGAATACGCGCTGAGGGATGTCGGCAAACCCATGGGTATTGCAGGGTTTGAACTAACGGAATCCTTGCCGAACGAGTTGAAAGGCTCACTGCCTTCGGTAGAAGATATCGAAGAGGAACTCGGCAGGTATAATGATTGCAAAGAAACTGAGGAGTAATATGAAGCGCAAGCTTCTATGATTGTTATGCACATGATGTCAACCCGCCGCATATGGGCGGTTTTATCTATTATAATGTTGTCCGTCTGCTCCTCTGCAATATATGCGGAGAGCGGCACTATCACACTGCAACTGGATGACGGCCAGTCACAGCACGTTGCCGATATTCCGGCGGTAAGGTCCGCTCTTGCGGCTAAGCCGACAGTAAACGCGGTTAGTGCTGTGCTGATGGACCCGCAGACCGGCATTGTCCTCTACTCAAAGAACGCGCATCTGCGCAGGCCCAATGCCAGCACCACAAAGATAATGACGGCCATCCTGCTGATCGAGAAGTGCAAGATGGACGATATCATAACCGCAAGCAAAAAGGTTAGCAAGACCCCGTTTACTTCGATCCATCTGAAGCCCGGCGAGAAGATCACAGTCAGGGACCTGCTCTACGGCATGATGATCCGTTCAGCCAATGATGCGGCTGTCGCGGCAGCCGAGCATGTGGCCGGAAGCACATCCAAATTCGCAGCTATGATGAACAAAAAAGCACGTGAGATCGGCTGCAAGGATACACATTTCGTAACGCCGAACGGCCTGTACGCCAAAGGGCATTACTCATCTGCCTATGACCTCTGCCTGATGGCAAGATATGCCATGAGATATCCTGTATTTAACGATGTAGTGAACGCTCGCAAATACGCCCTCACTTCACGAACGATAAATAAAAAGGACCTTGTCGTCTTCAGCCGAAGCAGGTTTATGAAGGACTACTATGGCGCGGACGGCATCAAGTCAGGTTATATTAAGCAGGCCGGCCACTGCTATGTCGGCAGCGCAACCAGAAACGGCTGGCGGCTGGTCTCGGCAGTGCTAAAGAGCGATAACGCGGGACGTGACACTGCAGCAATGATGGACTACGCCTTTGCCAATTACATGCCAATAAGTGTCACCAGGGCGAGCGATGTATGCGGACATGCGCCGGTCGGCGGGGGGGCACAGAAAACCGTTTCACTTCACACTGTGAGCGATTTTAGAGTAGTCGTTCCCAAGACCGGGGCAAAGATCTCGACTAAACTAAACATAAAACCAATAGAAGCTCCGATCAGCCATGGCGATAAACTCGGCAAGCTGGTTGCCTGTGTAAACGGTCATAACGCCGGAAGCATTGATCTTCATGCAGCCGGCAATATAGAAATCAGCGCAGCGCGCAGGTTCTGGGGCTTTGCCCGGACGAGTGGACTTATCCTTGCGTGTTTGGTGGTGGGTGGAAAATATGGAACAGCGATTACAAAAAATACTCGCCGCCGCAGGCGTAGGGTCACGGCGTCACTGCGAGACTTTAATCGTTACAGGTAGAGTATCTGTAAACGGCGAGGTCGTCAGCCAACTCGGCGCAAAGGCCGATCCCGAAATAGATAAGATAAGCCTCGACGGCAGCCTTATAGACCCGAGTCAAGAGAGGCTCTATATACTGCTCAACAAGCCGGTCGGATACACAAGCACCCGGTTCGATAAGTTCGCTAAGAACACAGTCGTCGAGCTCGTGGATGCGATAGATGCGTATCTGTATCCTGTCGGCAGGCTGGATGTAGACACATCCGGGCTGATGATCCTCACCAACGACGGCGATTTTGCTCATCTTATGACACATCCGTCGCATGAGGTCAATAAAGTATATGTAGCCGAGGTTCGCGGCAAAATGACCCCCGATGAGCTCAGGCAACTGAGGATAGGCGTCGATCTTGAGGACGGCAAGACCGCTCCCGCAAGAGCCGTGCTCCTCTCGCACTCGGACGCATCGAATACCAGCACTGTAGAGATCACCATTCATGAGGGCAGAAAACGACAGGTCAGGCGGATGCTGTCGGCTGTCGGCCATAAAGTGATCAAGCTTGCGCGTGCCAGGCTCGGCTCACTCGATCTCAAAGGCTTGCGTGAGGGTCAATACAGGTTTCTGACGAAGAAAGAAGTGTCCGACCTGATTAAGCTCGCCACGCCGAAATAAGAGGACACCGATGTTGAAAAAAAGCTCAGTTATTATAATATTTGCCTGTCTGCTCGCGCTCTCGACAGCGGCGTATGCCGGTTACCCTATGAAGGTGAAAGACGCCAGAGGTAAGGTCATCACGCTCAAGACAAAGCCCATGCGCATAGTCTCGATTGCCCCCAGCAATACCGAGATTCTCTATGCGCTGGGTCTCAATCGTAGAGTAGTCGGGGTGACCAAATACTGCGACTACCCCCCTGAAGCTGCCAGCAAACCAAAAGTCGGCGACATGAACATAAGCGCGGAGTCTGTACTGGCTTTGAGGCCCGATCTGGTAATTGCGCATTCGTATATCAATGCCGGCGTGATCACCCGGCTTGAAAAGCTCGGGCTTAAAGTCTTCGCTGTCGACCCCAAGACAATAGATCAAGTAATGCGGGATATCCGCACAATAGGCAGGATTACCGGCCGCCCAAAGACAGCAGAGTCAATTGTGCTAAAGATGAAGCGCAAGATTGCTGCAGTCAAATCGAGCCGATTAAAGCAAAAGTCAGAAAGAGTGCTGGTCGTGATCCAGGCAAATCCGCTTTGGGCCGCCGGACCGAAAACCTTCGTTGATGAAATGATCGGGCTTGCGCATGCAACAAACATAGCGCATGACGCACGCCCCGGCTTTGTAACGTTTTCAAAAGAGCTTGCCGTCTCACGCAACCCTGATGTAATAATCACAGGTCAAAAGCAGGACGCGCATTACTTCCTTACAGACCCTGCGTGGAAGCAGACCTCGGCGGCAAAGCATGGGCGTGTATTTGTAATCGACAACGATCTATTGGTGCGGCCGGGTCCCAGGTTGGCTTACGGACTTGTCAAACTGAATCAAGCGTTAAACCGCAAGTAGAAAAAGCCCGCATCGCCTTGAAACGGAAGCGAAAAGAACTATTTGAGGTTTTCTTTGGCAGCAAATTCTCTTTTGTATCTATACAGATTAACTATTTCGCAGTTTTAGAAGATAGCGATATAAAGGAGCTATGGTGTTGAACCCTGAAATCATGTCTTCAGCTAACTCGCCGCTGAATATTAGTCTGTCGATTTTTCTATTGCAAACCAGGTAAAGATTTCTCCTTTGATACCAATCTTGAATTTCTCTAGATTTTGATTCGTTAATAATCCTTTTGTATATTTCTCCCTCTATGGCAAAGGTTTTTTGCTTTGGATAAAACGAAATTGCTTCTTGAAATTCTTCTTCTTTTTCATCTATCATCTCTCGGAATTTGCGCATTGTATCCGGCGATGCACTGTAGAAACCCATACCATAACGATAAGATGAAGGGGCTATTTCAAAGAAGTATGCTGGAGCATCCATCCAGTCTTGACGCGGTCTCTTAAAAGTCAACCACATTGTTGTCTTGTAAGGGCCTTTGTTGCCGGAAAACCTTGTATCTCGATAGATTCTGGAAACAGTCTTCGGACCAACTACGAGAAGAGAGTCTATTGCCAGCATGTCTGCGCTTAAATCGGCGGCTAAATTCTGCAACGGTACAAGTAGATATTCTTGGTATTCTTGTTTATGAGCTTCAAACCACTCTTTGTTGTTATTCGCTTTTAGGTTACATAAAAACTCTAGCGTTTTTGGAAAAAATCCGTTGAATGTGTGCTCCCCACTATTCATATGGTTCCATCCTATTATTGTAGACTTAAGGTAGTATATCATATGAGACTGACAGGGGTTGCCGGTTTGGCATTATCTTCCCCGCCCATAATGCCAAAAACAAACTAAAGCCCCTGCAGAATGCTTGCAGAGGCTTATTTCACGCTCATATTATGGCGGAGAGGCAGGGATTCGAACCCTGGGTGGCTTGCACCACGACGGTTTTCAAGACCGTTCCATTAAACCGCTCTGGCACCTCTCCACGCGTTCAATCTGAGCACAGTAATACACTTTGGCAAGTGATTGCACAACTTTGCTCGATAAATTATACCTCATTCCAGGGTTTTTTGTCATTCTCGATTATCCCTATTTTTGGGGCTGGGGCATTGTATGGTATACTAAATACAGAGCTTTTTGCCGGGAGATATCGGCTTGAGACTGCGTTTAATCTTTATAATTCCTCTTTTGATTGTCGTTTCCACAGCGGCTTTTGCCGACGAACCCATATCGGTAAAAGAGTATTTGTCGCTGCGAAAGAAACTGCTTACCAAGCTGCCGTTATCGGCTTTACGTGCGGATTCCGGCTCATATTTGGGCAAGGTGTTCGAGATCAGGGGCACAGTGTCCGGATATTCAACAAACTCAAACGGCAGCAGTATTATCCTCTCAACACGAGAAAACGGCTCGTTTATCATAAGCGCAAACAGTCTGCCGTCTGAAAACCCGCCGATCGAACTTGCATGTCTGGTGCGGATAGGAGAAAGGTCCACCCATTCGCTCTCGGATTTACGGCTTGTCGCCTGCGCATATGATGTCGATTTGAAAAGGCATGACGAAGCCGAAAGAAAAGCTGCAGAAGCAAAGATTGTGAAAGCAGAAGAGGCTAGAGCCAGAACTAATGCAAAGCCGGATAAGAAAAAGAGCTTACAAGGCGGCAAGCAGTTGACTGCCGAAGAGTTTATTGCCGCTTACAAAAATGCCATCAAGGGCTTCAACAAAAAACTTTCAGAAGCAGAAGCAGATAAAATCGCCCGCAGTGTCGTCGGTTTCGGCATGAAGTATCAAGTAGACCCCAGGCTGGTATGCGCGGTGATCCTTGCCGAATCGCACTTCAGGATAAATGCGACTTCTCCATGCGGCGCTCAGGGATTGGGGCAGCTTATGCCGGGCACAGCGGCGGGTCTTGGTGTTAACAACGCGTATGACCCGGTCGAAAATATCTACGGGTCTGTTAGATATATTAGAAGTATGGTCGATAGGATGGTCGGCGGTAAAATGTGGTCTGAGCTTACCTGGAATGATCTTGCTGTCGCATTGGCTGCCTATAATGCCGGTCCGGGCGCAGTCAAAAAGCATGGCGGAGTGCCTCCATATAAAGAGACTCAGAACTATGTGCGTAGGGTCGTTTCAATATATAAACAGCTCTGCGGGGTAAAATAAAATGAGCGGGGCGGTCCATGCCTTGATCGGCGCAGCGATCGGATCACTTATTAAGAATAAGCCAGGATCGTTTACCGCAGGAATTGTATCACATGTTCTTGCGGACCTGCTGCCCCACAGGGATTTCAATCCTGCTGTAGAAGTTCCGCTTATGGCAGGGACGATGGCGGCAATCGCCGGACTTCACGGAGTCGATTCGCCGGAGTTTTTGGGGGCGCTTGGCGCAATTGCTCCAGATACAGAGCACGCACTCTCAATTACTGGGTTCATTACCAACGAACAAAAAGTCTTCCCCACACACATGGATGATGGCAAGTATCATGGCACTGACAGCGGCGAGCATTTAAGCCAGACTCTGGTTGCTCTTATCGCGGCATGTATTATTGCGGCTTGCTCAGACAACAGCACTTCCGGTAAATAGCCTCTTTTTTCCTCATCTCTGATTGCATGCCCGGCCGACATCCTCGCCAAGAGGAATAGCTTTACCGCGTGTAGAATCTTATCTGATAACGGGAAAGAAAGAGAGGATATGAAACCGATCATATCTTTGAAAGCAGTATGCGCGCTCGTAATAATACTATGCGCTTTACCGGCATATGCTGGCAGCAGCGCCGCCAGTGTAGTCTCCGACCTCACCGGACCATTTATATTGGCCGGAGAGCTTAGTTTATATCACTCCAGTGGCAGGCAGGAAGCCATCAATGGGTTAAAAGCGCTTTTTGCAACCGGGGCAATTACGGAGACTCTAAAGCTCACGGTTCACGAGAAACGACTTAAAGATGATGGAGATGACAGCTTTCCCAGCGCGCACACTGCCGGGTCGTTTGCCATGGCAACCACACTTGTAAATTACCAGCCTGATATCAAGTGGTTCGCATACGGCACTGCCGCTGCGGTCGGGTGGTCGCGTGTGGAGGAGAGGGATCACAGGTGGAGAGACATTATTGCCGGTGCCCTCATAGGCCACTTTGCAGCCCAGAGGTTCACCGGCAGTCACGTCACAATAACTCCAGGCGGACTTGGATATCAGACCGCCTGGTAAGGTCCGCTCAACATGCAGGAGTCAGGCTCGCTAAAATCTCCTGTATGCTCAAATCAACCGCGCACATGGTCTCGTCGGCTGCGCCGTAGTAGACCGTCACAGTATCTCCACGCACGATTGCGCCGCAGGTGAAGACGACATTGCCCTTAAATCCGTTCACTTCATATGGGGCCTCAGGCTCCAGAATGGGAGCGGGACTTTTTGCAAGTACCTTCTCCGGATAGTCCTTGTCCATCAACATAGCGCCCAGGCAATAACGATCACCCGGAGTGGCCGCATGATAGATCTCCAGCCAGCCGCGTTCGGTCATAAACGGAACCGCGCCGCCGCCGAGTCTGCCGCCTTCCCAGGTGCCCTCAGTGCAGGTGAGCATCAACTTGTGTTCGCCCCAGTGAATGAGATCATCCGAGTAAGCCATCCACATATTGGGCATGCCCATACAAACCGGAAACGGTCGATTGATCAGAGCATATTTGCCGCGTATCTTTGATGGAAAAAGCAGACCGTCCATATTTGCGGGAACGAGAATGATCCCGTGCTTTTCCCAGGTCACGAAATCCTTTGTGCTGGCAAGGCACTGAGTAATTCCAGTCGATGCAACACCTTTGTAGACCACATAATATGTATCGTCCAGCCTGGTGATTCTTGGGTCTTCGATCCCATAGGTCTCATATTCCTGGTCGGGAAAGAGGGCGGGCTTTTCGTCCACAGTGAAGTGAACGCCATCCTTGCTGCGGGCAACCCTCAGGTGCGAGAGCGAGGTAAGATACAACTTGTCCTTGGCCGGAAATGTCACAATCCGCGGGTCATCCAGATTGATTCCTTCATCTTTCCTGCTGAATGTAAGAGTCTTTAACTCGGCTGTGCCGCTTTCAAAATCGACGACTGGAACCAGCACCAGGTCCGGGTCATGACTGACCGGCCTTTCGGCCACGCGCATAAGCAGAATGATCTCACCGTCATGTTCGATCACACCTGCGTTGAATGCGCACAGGACTTCATAGTCCGGCTGCGACGGCTTCACATCCGATGGTTTTATCAGCGGGTTTTCGGGATAGCGTCTAACTTTCATCTTCGATTATCTCATCTCCTGACCGCCAGTGACGTTGATCGCCTGGCCGGTCATATAGCTTGCCTGGTCCGAGGCAAGGAAGGTGACTACATTGGTTATGTCATCATAGGTGCAGCTTCGCCCTAGAGGGACCTGATCCATATATTTCTTCTTGACTTCCTCAATCGAGATACCCTGAGTTTCGGAATACTGCTTAAAGAGGCTGTTTTGCCAGAGAGTGCCTTCGAGCAGGTTGCCGGGGCAGACTGAGTTCACACGCACGCCGTAAGGAGCCATTTCCAGCGCAAGGCTCTGGGTAAGACCGATGCCGCCAAACTTGCTGGCTGCATAAGCCGAGTTGCGGAACGAGCCTTTTTTACCGGACTTGGAATTGACCTGCACTATATTTCCGCTCTTTTGCTTCATCATAATCTGGCAGGCATGCTTTGCGCAGATCATATATCCGACCAGGTTGACCTCCATCACCATTCTCCACTCGCTGACGGGGAACTCCTCTATAGCGTGAGCCTTGAGAATTCCCGCGTTGGAGACAAGCACGTCGAGCCGACCGAAGTCTTTTTCGATCATCTCCAGGCTGGAGTGGACCTCGAAGTCGTCAGTGACGTTCATCTTAATGCCCTGGGTCTTTACGCCAAACTCCTTGGCGATGTTCTCGGCTGTCGCCTTTGCGCCGTCTTCGTTGATATCGGCTACAAGCACCGTTGCGCCTTCACCGGCAAATCTCTTGCTTATGGCCTCACCAAGGCCCTGCGCGCCACCTGTGACCAGGACGATCTTTTTATTGAACCTTGCTTCACACATTGTAATTGCCTTTCTTAATGTATATATTACCCTGCGGTTAAAACCACGGCCACAACTACACAAAGTCCCCCCTACGGGGACTCACAGAGTCGGCGAAGGCCGACTTCGTGTCTTTGTTGCCGCGAATTTATTCGCTCGGCAACCAACAAACTGATTATATCTCCAACTTGCTCTTCAGCAGTTCTTCCTCTGCTTCGGGTGTCCAGAACGTGCCGTCCTTGAGATTGGCATAGACGTTTGGAAGCACCTTGTCCAGGTCTGTAAGAGCAGTAAGCGGCAGCTTGATCTGTGGAAAGATCACTGTCTTACCAGGGAAGCTGGCTCCCTTTACAGCCTTTACGCCGTCCGCCATCGCGTCGATCCCGCCGACCGCTGCCATTGAGTTTCGAGTGGGAAGCTCGCCTGACTCGGTATAAGCCAGCGTATCCACCATATCCTGCGGTCTTGAACCGCTCGATCCGACAAACCTGGACCCGTTCATGTAAGTAACGCTCAGGTCGATTGTGGCGATAGTCCCGCGTGGCACACCCGCAAAGATATTCATAAGGCCGTCCTCAGCCAAGTGCCCAACCGCTCCAGCGATGAGCGCAGATACAGGCGCCAGCACCACTATATCGTCAAAGCCCTTGCCGCCTGTAATCTCTTCTATTGCCTTTGTCTGTGAATCCGGTCCGGCTTCCATAGGGTTCAAAAAGACAATCTCGATGCCGTTTGCTTTCACCGCATCTGCGACGCCGGATTTGAGGTAATTCAAGCGACCATTGTCTACATCCGTGCAGAGGATCTTCTTGGGGCCGTTGGCCATCTTAGCGGCTCGCAATACGTGCATCTGACCCATAGGGCCCGCCGCGCCAATAAACCAGGCCGTTCCACCGGCAGTGAACTCGCTGTTGCGGCTCTTGGAGTAAGCGTCGGAGGCCTTGTTGGACTTTGCGCCAATGTAGTCGATGTAGTCGTAATGGACCCGGCCTACATCCACCTGCAGCGGCCTGCTTATCGGCTTATCTGCCAGGATAGCCATAACGGCTTCATGAGCAAGGCATGCGCTCAGAGCTTCGGCAAGCTCAGGGCTTGGAGTGCCAAGCACGATTACATCATTGAAACCCTTATCGCCGGTGCGTTCCTGCGAGAGAGCCTTGACCTGCTCCGGCAGGATCTTGTCTATCTCAATAACTTCGGCGCTGCATCCACCGCATCCGCAGATCTTGGACTTCAGAGGATCGCTTACACCCGCCAGTATTATCTTACCGGGAGTGCCGCATGCGCATATCGATTCGCCCAGTTCCCAGTTGCCGCCTTCGACCTCGACGATTAAAGTGACTCCACCAGGATGCAGACTCTTTCTCGGCTTGATCCGATAAGATGCCACCACACAGGTCCAAGGCTCTACCAGAGCAGCCTCAGCGTAACCGGTCTCGGGCTTCACGGGGATAAGATACGAACCCTCGTCGCCGTTTAATACAGGCTCGCCGACAGTTACAAACTGCTCCATACCACCCGGCAGAGCATAACCGAAGGCGATATTTTTGCCCTTATAGTAAACATCTGCCTGCACAATAAAGCGGTCGCCCGGCTTGTATTTGTCTTTATAATTTGTGCCTGCCTCGACCACCGTGAGCGAGACCTCATGGCCCGGAGTCACCGGCTCTTTTTGCAGATCGCGACCGGTTATTCTGGGGTGGTTTGAACCTTGGGTAATCAGCTTAACGTCTGAGAAGCAGATTCCTATTGTGTCTACCCGCAGGAGAACCTCGTCGGGTCCCGGTTTTGGCACTGGAAGGGTATCCGTGCCGTCTTTGCCAAAGTTGTCTACTCCTGCCTCGTGCATACGCCATGCGAGGCTCTGCTCAGGCAGTTTATAATCCAAAGCCTTGTATTTGCTTATCACATCGCTCATAATTGCGCCTTCTTCCTATCTTCTCTGTTCCTCCAGGTAGGATACCTGGAGGTATAACAAAAAATAATCAATCTAAAATCCAATATACTAAATTATTTGAATTGTTGTTGTCTGTATGCTTCATCCGGTCTGGTGTAGATACGGTTGACCTGCTCATCGGTGAAATATTTGATTCCGCCGAACTGCATGGCTCCGCGCAGCACACGTGCAGCTTTGATCGCTTCAGCAGTAATCGCTTCGCACTCGTGGGCGGTCTTGCCTATTGCAATGAGACCATGGTTTTGCATCATGATCATCTTGGGATTGCATCCGTGCTTATCCTGAAACTTAGTGACCTGCATCCTGATAGTGCGGCCGAGCGTAAGGCCAGGATCGACGTAGTCTATCCAGACCGGCTCGATCCCGCAGTAGACTATTTCGTCCGGGAAGATGCGGCTCTTTACAATCTCTTTACCCTTTACGCAGCAGGTGATCATATTGACTGCAGTCGGGTGAGTATGAGCCACAAAATTGATTCCGGGCAGGCTTAAAAGGTATCCATGAAAAGTAGTCTCTACAGAGGGCTTGAGGGGGTTGGATTTATCGGCGCGAAGGTCGAACAGGGCGTCTTTGATCTGATCGTCCGTAAGGTCCGGTCCGTCGAGCATTGCAAGCGCCCCCGTAAGGTCCACTTTCACAAATGTATCAGCGCTTGAGCGCCCAAGATATTTTCCGCTGCCCTTCACAAAGAACGCTTCGTCACTTATCTTCGCCGATGTATTTCCTTCACCCAAGATTACTGCATCAAGTTCGGGTTTGGCGATCTCAAGCGACATGCGGATCAGTTGATCGAGCACCATCTGTTCGTCCATATTCGATTTCCTCCAAGGTCCGTACAGCACATAGGGCCTTGCATCCAAGACCCATCGTATTCTACTAAATACTGCACAATTAGTCCAGTGCTCAGTCGACTGGCTCAGTCGACTGGCACCAGGGCAATCGCATCAAATGCAATCACGAAAGGCTGCATTACGCAGGTTTAACTCTTATCTGAAGATGCAACAAATTTCTAGTCCGCGGGATTCTGCAATTTTCGTGCTTTCTCCGTTTCGTGTTTTCGTGATAGAGATCAAGATCAAGATGCATTCACCCTGCAACAGGCACAAGAATTCCTTGCCCAAGCCGATCCGATAAAGTATACTCAAGTGGAAGAACCGAAATACAGCAAGTTGTGCAACTTGCGTTTTTATATGTTGAGGAAAATGAAACTTAAGATAATCGCCTGTGAGGCTCTCAGCCATGAAATCAAACTGGCGGCTGCTAAAAGTCAGCATTCAATAGACATCGAACTCCTTCCGTTCGGCCTGCACAACACTCCCGATGAACTAAGAAAAACTATTCAATCCAAGGTAGATGAGTGCGAAGGCCTAGGATATGATCTTATCGCGTTGGGCTACGGGCTGTGCAGCCGCGGTACAGCCGATATCGTCGCGCGGTCTATCCCTATTATTATCCCCCGCGCTCATGATTGCATCACGCTGTTTCTGGGTTCGCGCGGACGCTATAGCGAGGAGTTCGCCGGGCACCCGGGCACATATTATTACAGCCCCGGGTGGATAGATTTTAAGGAAGGCGACGTGCAGCAGGGGTTTATCGACGATGTGCAGGCGCGAAGCTACGAAGAGAAATACAGGCAATACCTGGAAAAATACGGCGAGGACAACGCAAAATATCTGATAGAGCAGGAGCAGCAGTGGTATCAGCATTATACACGAGCCGCTTTTATCAATATGGGACTGGGCGACATAGAGGCGTATCGCAAGTTTACCAGGGATATCGCCGACAGCCGGGGCTGGGAATACGCCGAGATCGAAGGAAATATGTCTCTTATCGAAAGGCTGACCAGCTTACAGTGGAATGAAGATGACTTTCTGTATGTAGAACCGGGAAAGAAAATAGCTGAGTCTTTCGATGAAATGATAATCAGGGAAGAATAAAAGCTGAGCGATTATTATCAGATAGTGAGCATGACGGTAGCAACGGTGCCTTTTCCCGGCTCGCTTGTAATCACCAGGCTGCCGCGTGACTGCCGCGCGCGCTCTTCGACTCCCACCAGACCCAGATGACCCTCCGATGCTTTCTCAGCGCGCACGCGCGCGACATCGAAACCTTTGCCGTCATCTTCGACTTCGATATACAGCTTGTCTTCCTGCATATAAACACGGACTTCGACATGCTCGGCGCCTGAGTGGGCAGCCGCATTGTTGAGTAACTCACGAGTAATTTGGAACGCGGCTAGAGCTACGTTCGGCGGCATTGCCTCATCCGGAGGATGAATATCGAGGTGAGTCTTGAAACCGCCCTTTACAGCGGCGTCTGCAGACGCCCGTTCTATCGCCTGCTTGAAACGGCTTGGCTCGGGGCCCATCAGTCTCAACTCTGAAAGATATACTCTAACCTCAGCCAGGCCGCGAGTGGCTATCTGATGGATTTTATCAATCCCCTCCAGCGCCCTACCGGAATCTTTCTGAACCAGTATTTTGCACCGTTCAAGGTGAAGTTTGATAGCGGCAAGCGTTTGGAGGAAATTGTCGTGCAGGTCCCGCGCGATCCTCAGACGCTCCTCGGAAGCCGCCGCCTCGCGCAAGCGCTCCCACAGAAGAGCATTCTCCACAACCGGAGCAGCCTGCGTTGCTATTAGTTCCAGCAGTTGCAGATCAGATAAGACCAGCGGTTGATCCTTACGGTTAGCGGCATAAACCACACCTACCGGCACGCTTCTAACCATCATCGGAGCTGCGGCCAGATGCCTCAAGCCCAGCTTTGCTGAAATCCCGGTTGGCAGAGAAGTATCCTTTGAGAGATTATTGGATATGATAGGCCGCTGCTCCGTCAGCACCGCTTCCACATTCCATTCATCTCCACTTTCACGGAAAGTCGACAGCAGCACCGGGTCCGCGCCCATGGAACGCAGGCCGATTGCCTCCGAACCGTCCGATCCTCTCTTCGCAGGCAAAAACCACGCCTTCTCAACGTTAAGCAGCGCCTTTACCTGTGACAGAAGATAGCCTATGATCTCTGACGATGTCGCCATACCGGCAAGTTCGGCCCGGAACTCGTTGACAACCGACAGGCTGGCTTGATAATTAATTTGCCTTTCTGATATCTGTCCAAACATGAGTCCCAGCACAAGCAAAAAGCAAGTGAACCCCATTACTGCAGGGACGTTCACGGAATATGCCCCCGACGCTATGGAAACGACTCCAACAAACGAGACAATGCATGCCGCAAGCGCCAGAATTGCATGCTGGCGGCCATAACGCGTGGATACGCTTACGATATAGAACAAATACCAGAGGTAGAACGGAATGTTGGTCCCGGCGGTCATGCGAATAAGAAACGTGATTAAAATGACCTCGAAGATGCTGATGGCGAGCATGGTCTCTTTCAGCAGATCGGGACGCCACTTGAGCAACAACCAGGCGAGGACGCTGTATGCGAGAAAAAAACCGATGAGGATTATTACCCAGTCGAGTGAGATCAGACGATCAGCGGAGTTCGGCCCCTGATCGATATAAATTTTGAGCAAAAGGAGAGACGTGGTAATGGACAGCAAAAGCCTGATAATCGACTGCTGCCGCTCAACCGATAACCTCTCCAGTTTGAGACTGTAGACTCCTCCGGCCTTCATAAATTCAAGCCTGCACAACCCCGCTTCGAATGGCAAACCTTACAGCCTCGGAACGTGTTGACAACCCCAGTTTTTCTAATATTCGGCTTACATGCACTTTCGCAGTGTGCTCGCTGATAAATAACTGGTCGGCAATCTCCATATTTGTCTTTGCTTCGCCAAGAAGTTTGAGCACCTCAATTTCACGCGCAGTAAGCAGTGAAAGCTTGGCTGAATCTCCCCCGTTTGATTTTTTTGCCATACCCCGAAACAGCTTCTCCGTCAAATCGGTGGGCAGCCAACACCCGCCCTTCGCAACCGTATGTATTGCGTCCACAAGCTGATTGGAAGCTGCATCTTTCAATAAATAGCCCTGCGCCCCGCTCTTTATGCATCGCGCAAGAAGCTCATCGTCGTCGGCGCCGGTGAGCACGATGACTTTTGTCGGTAGAGACTCCGCCGCCAGCGCCTCCAGCACTTCGACACCGCCCATTTCGGGCATAATCAGGTCCAACAGCATTATTTGAGGCCGTAGCTGTTTTACCTTGGCAACCGCCTCTGCGCCGTTGGTAGCTTCATCTACTATTACCAAGTCATCATATTCTTCCAGCAGGCCGCGAAGTCCTTCCCTCAATATGCCGTGATCATCGGCTATGAGAACTGTTACACTGTCTTGTGCCTGCTGCCGCGCCACGGGTGTGTCCACTTTCTTCCTCCATATGCCTTGACTTGCGAAAAAGTTGTGCTAGAATGCTGATGATGTTATGCGAATCACTCTTGCGTTACCGTCGCACACATCCTCATGTATTACTTAGGTATTCTGGAATCATATACCTGCTTGAGCATTTCGTCAAGACTGCATAATATGGAATTTCTAGTTCTTTGGCACTATGCCTTAGTAATACACCGGAACTAGCAAACCTAAAACGTTCGACCAATTGCACGGTTGACAATTATAATGTAGAATACCGATGTGTGGGCAATTATGTCCGGTCGTGCCCACAAGGATTTATGTCGCCTGCGAAACGGAGTCGCATTCAATGATGAAAATCCGCGGCTATACATTGGTGGAACTACTGGTGGTAATAGCGATTATCGCTATTTTAGCCGCTATGATAGCCCCTGTACTGCTGCAGGCAAAAGAAGCCGCCAAAATGCGCACGTGCGCGTCCGACCTCAAGCAGCTTGGAGCGGCAATAACAATTTATATGGATGATCACTCAGGCTTCGGCCTTCCACAGTCACCCGCTGTTTATAGAAATCCATGGGTGCTTTTTGTTAAGCCTCTGATTCCCAGATACATTCCCGCCACAACGGAACCGGGAGAACTGCCCGATTCACCCGGTCATACTGGATTTCCGTGCGATAAAATGCCAAAACACTTATGGGTTTGTAGTGGGGATACTCTCAAGGGGACCGGTGCAGCGGATGAAGACAAGCCATATTGGTACAACTTCGGCTCCAGCTATATGTATCCCGGCCCGACCGCGTATCTGCCGGGAAACACTTATTTGGATAAACCAACTACACCGGTACGCCCGTATAAACCGTGCGAGTGGCTCAATCATAGGCGCGATATCCTTCTTGCCGATTACTGGTTCGACTTCCATGGCGGAAGCCGAGTCCCCAAAGAATCTTGGACCGACCTGACCCCTAAAAGCTGGGTTAACATCAGGGACACCAGGAGTATTAACATACTCTTCCTTGATTTACATACCAGCACTTGCACGGCCAAAGAACGACAGGAATACATGGATTATACGGTAAGAATGGATAATCCCCACGCTGTAAAATCATAAAAGCGGACCTCAGTTCAATACTGCGGCAGCGCCGGCTGTCCGTATTCCACACGTGACTTTCACGGATTTTTGCGGGTGCGGAGCTGAAAACTTTGCGCACGCATTTATTTTGACATTGTTCCCACTTATGCTCTGCGGCGGGGCATGAGAGTAGTTCCAGGGACTAATAATGCAGTTTGCATCTTCCTTGCCGGGACCCACATATACCTGTATCAAAGCAAGCATACACACTATCAAAGCCATCATAGCCAATGTCCAGAAAGCAATTCCTGCGCGTCGCCCGTGCACTTTGAGCATTTCTACATAACCTCACTTGCAGAAACTGATTGAAACAACAAGACCAGTATTGCAGTTTCTCTGTGCTCTCCAAACATGCCGCCGAAAGTTTATCAAGCGCGCAAACTCATAGTGCGAACAGCCAAATAACGGGAATAAATACCATGAGCAAACGCGGAGCCAAGATATGACACTGACTAGAGAAAGCATAGTGTTGATCGTCATATGCACTTGTGATTTGGCGGCAACGCTGTTATTTATAAATACAAAGACCGCATCAGAGGGCAACCCTCTAATGTCGTTCTATCTGAAATATGGAATAGGCACATTCATCATGATGAAGCTGATGCTTATATTCCTGCCTGTATTCCTGTTTGAGTGGTCGCGTCAGTTCAAACCACGGTTTGTAAAGCTCATGCTGCGCGCGACAATCGTGATTTATGTAGCCATTTATCTGTCGCTGTTTTTGACGATAAATGTGGGAGCAGGCCAGAAGGACGGCATAGGACCGGGACCTGTGGAGACGAGTCGAGTCGTAAAAGCAAATTAGAAGCTCTGATAGGTGGCGATCTCCGAATCGTCACCATTAATGCCAAATTGGGGTCTCCGAACCCCGAAACCTTTACTGAAATAGCCGGATCCGGAGATCCGGCACTGGTTCGCGGGTGAGGATTCGGAGATCCTTACCCATCATACGGGTAATGTGTTTGGACTTCGTCACAAAGCGTTTATTTGTGCATTCGCCTTGGTGTAGCCGTGACTTGAAAACCACTCTACTGATGCCGCAAGTGCGCTCTCAACCGGGCTTTGCGGAAGCCCGAGTTCCGCGGCGGCCCTTTTTGATGAGAAAAACATCCTCTTGCGTGCCATCAGCACTCCTTCGATAGGTATGTCGGGAGCTTTGCCGAGCATGCCGTTATACGCTGTATTGCAAACGGCGGCGGCAAGTGCGACCCAGTGCGGTATACACATGGACGGAGGCTTGCGATCGGTGATTTCGGCAAGGATATCTAAAATCTGCTTGAGGGTGAGATTACTGTTGCCGAGTATGTATTTTCGTCCGGTTATTCCCTTTTGGGCGGCAAGCAGGTGGCCTTGTGCTACATCATCCACGGATATCAGATTCAAGCCGGTATCTACATACGCCCGCATCCTGCCTTTCATATAGTCCAGTATCATTTTACCGGTAGGAGTCGGCTTTACGTCACCGGGGCCGACAGGGGTGCTGGGGTTTACGATTACGATATCAAGCCCTTTTTTTGCGTACTCAAGGGCGACCTTTTCGGCGTCGAATTTGGATTTTTTATAATGGCCGACAAGTTCGTCACGGTTTACCGGGGTCTCTTCATCGCCGGGCGAACCATCTTTTGGAATCCCGAGGCATCCGACTGTGCTGGTGTAGACAACTCTGCCTACGCCTCTACGCAGCGAAGCTTCCATTACGTTGAGCGTGCCGCCGAGGTTGTTGTAATAGATCTCACGCGGGTCGGGAGCCCACAGCCGATAGTCGGCTGCGATATGGTATACTTCGTCGGCTCCGGTTATAGCTGCATACACTGAGTCGAAGTCCGTGATATCGCCTACACACTTCTCGACGTCAAGGCCCTTGAGCAGTGTCGGGTTGCCGTAGGGCCTGACGAGCGCAAAAACATGGTCGCCGCGCTCGATCAGTTTTCTGATCACGTGCGCTCCAATAAAACCCGTTCCGCCTGTCACAAATACTTTTCTCATATGCACTCAGCTCGCAACCCTCCAGGTAAGATACCTGGAGGGATAAAAAGTGGCTTCGGGGCATTCGCCCGCGAAAAATAATCAATCCAAAATACTAAATATTAAATCCAAGGCTCCACTTGAGCATCTTCCATATGTCTCCTGGCTGCTTGTTAATCATAAGGGCTGCGGTCGGCTCGAAACCGCAGTGGACCATGCAGTCTTTGCAGCGCGGGTCTCTGCCGACTCCATACGAACTCCAATCGGTCTTTTCGATCAGGTCACTATATCTTGAGAAGTGCTGATCCGCGACCAGATAGCATGGTGATCGCCACCCAACGACATTGCGGGTCGGATTGCCCCAGGCAGTGCATTCAAGCTCACGACGGCCTTTCAGATATTCCAGATAGATGGGCGAGTCGGCCAGGCGGTGGCGAGAGGCCAGATAGTCGATGTTTTTGAACTTCTCGCGAACGGCATTGCGGTCCATGAATGGTTCATGGGATTCCACCGAATCATATGAATAGGCAGGCGAGAGCATGAACGTGCTGACCCCGGCGTGCGAAAGCTTGTCCATCAGCGCGTCGATCTGGTTCATGTCCGTCTGTTTGCAGACCGTGGTGTTGACAGTGATCTGAAAACCCCTGTGCGATGCAGCTATTATCCCCTTGAATGCATCTTCAAACGCGCCGTCTTTCTCGACGAGGCGATCATGCACTTCTGGCGGACCGTCTATGTGCACATTTATCTGCAGCCGCCGCGATGGATTCAGCTTGCCTACAACTGAAGCAAGCCGCACACCGTTTGTGCACAGGTAGATGTATTTGCCCATCGCCGTCAGCGACTCGACCAGGTCGACTATACGCGGATAGATAAGAGGTTCGCCGCCGCAGATAGAGACTATCGGTGCTGGGCACTCATCAGCCGACGCGAGGCACTCATCCAGGCTCATCATCTCAGAAGCAAGATCTTTATATTCGCGTATCCGCCCGCAAGTCGAGCAAGTCAGGTTGCATGCAAACAGCGGCTCAAGCATCAAAACAAGAGGTATAAACCTCTCGCGCGCCAGTCGTTTGCGAATAATATATGCGGTCAGCGAAGTCGACAGCCCTATTGGAAATCTCATAACACTTCAATCTCCGAGAATAAGAATTTTGCCACGAAAGCACGAAATCCGGAAAACACGAAAAAAGATTTTTTGATTTCGTGCTTTCATCCTTTCGTGTTTTCGTGAGGAAATATCATTTCGCAGTCTTGTACATACCCAAAGCCATCAGCGGGAATGTATGCCGGTAGAGGTGATATCGCAGGAAAAAGACTCTTGGGAACCCCGCCCCTGTATAGGGCTCTTCATCCCAGGCGCCTTGCTCATTCTGTGTTCGGATCAGATAATCGACTCCTCTTAGCGCCGGTTCGCTGTCGGCTCTGCCCGCGCATATCAGCCCCATTAAAGCCCAGGCCGTTTGTGAAGCAGTGCTCTCGCCTTGATTTTTGTATGATGGATCATAGTATGAGCAGCAGGTCTCGCCCCAGCCTCCGTCATCATGCTGAACGCTTTCAAGCCAATCGGCGGCGCGGTCGATCATGGGATCGTGAATATCGATGCCGACTCTGGTAAGGCCCCGAATCGCCTGCCAGGTGCCGTAAATATAGTTGACTCCCCACCGGCCGTACCACGAACCGTCCGGCTCCTGCTCGCGCCTAAGGAAATCAATTGCTTTTCGCACTGCAGAGCTGTTTTTATCAAATCCAAAGAACGAAAGCATCTCAATAATACGGGCGGTGATATCGCTGGTGGACGGATCGAGCATGGCATTGTGGTCTGCGAAAGGAATCTGATTGAAGACACGCTTGTTGTTGTCCACATCAAACGATGCCCATCCGCCGTCCTTGGCCTGCATGCCCAGCAGCCATGCAATTCCACGGCGGATTGCATCATCTTTGCCTTCAATACTGCCGACCTTTCTAAGAGCCATCAGAACCATGGCGGTATCATCAATGTCGGGGTAATTCTCATTTGCAAACTCGAAATACCACCCGCCAGGCTCCAGGTTCGGACGTTTGACCTGCCAGTCACCCTTGAGCTTAACTTCTTTTGAGAGAATCCATTCGGCGGCTCGCTTAATCACCGGGTGGTCCGGGTCAACACCGGCCTCAACAAGCGCATTGACGGCTATCGCGCTGTCCCAGACAGGTGATGTGCATGGCTGCAGCCGCAGAGTATCTTGCTCCTCGATCTCAAGCCTGTGCAGTTCCTCCATTGCTCGCTCGACTTCAGGATGAGAATCCTCATAACCAAGCGCTCGCATCGAAATGAGAGAATAAACAATCGGCGGATATATTGCTCCAAGCCCGGCGCTGTGGTCCAGGTGATCAAGCATCCACTGCTCCGCTCGCCTGACGCCTTTCTCTCGCCAGGGCAAAAAGCCGATCTTCTCCGCAAGTTTAATCGCGCTGTCAACGGTGTAGAAAAAGTGTTTCCATGTAAACAGGCCGCCCTTGTGTTGTTTGCGGTTTCTTTGCCGAGGCTCTATCAGTTCACGTATTCCGCGCAAGTGGTCGAGCTGAACGGTGAGTTTGCGCGCCCAGATTATAGTCAGCGGCACTACAAACGTTCTCGACCACGAGGAGATTTCGTATATATTGAAGTAGAACCAGTCCGGCAGGAGCATCAGCTCCGCAGGCACGGCAGGCGCATCGTTCCAGGGTATCTGGCCCAGCATTGCAAGGTAAAATCGTGTATAGCTGTTGGTAGCCCACACGCCTCCCGCCTTCTCGATCGCTTCACGAGCCCTGATCATATATGGCTCGTCGCCTGTGGAGCCGGTCAATTTGAGTGAGAAGTAAGCTTTGACTGAAGATGAGACGTCCACCGGTCCGCCGGGGAAGAGAGACCATCCGCCGCACTCCATCTGCTTTTGACGTATATAGGCTGCTGCTTTACCTAGTTTTGCCTCGTCACCATGCCCGAGAAATCGCATGAGTATTATGTATTCGGACTCGAGTATCGTATCGCCTTCAAGCTCGCCCACCCAGTATCCGTCCGGATGCTGAATACCAATCAGATAACTGACAGCCTTATCTACTGCGGATGTGACTGCAGCAGACGGCGGAAAATGATAGTCCAACAAGCGCTGAATTTTTGTATTCATAGGCCTCACCAGTTTGTGATAATCCCTCCAGGTATCTTACCTTGAGGAATTCACTAGTCAGCGTAGTTTTACCCCGGTTTGGCCATGACAAACTATCTCTCAGACGGTCAGAGAACTGGCTCACCTGCTGCAAACTTTTTGTCGATCTATTTTAATTCTTGAGGCGTTATATAGACGAATGAGGGGAATAAGGTGTTTGGCTGCTGCCAGAGCGTCCGATTTGCATTGGCCCGGCGTTTCAGGCGTAATGGAGAGCATCCGGGGCTGCCGAGGACATGCATCCCAAGATCCCACCCGGCTTGTCAGGTCGGCCCACTGGGGGATAAAATCAATCAGCCGCCGAATAACACTACATCCGGCGGCTGAAATATCTTCTATGGTAACTGATCCGAGCTATGCACAAGCCATTGCGCTGCGACCGGCATCATACGCCTTGAGGTTCAGTTCCAGGAACTTGGGCTTTACAAGCTGCCTGATAGACTCACGCCAGATATCATCCGGGATGTCAGTGTGATTGGCCAGTGCGCCGATCATAACAACATTCACTGCACGGATATTGCCCAGATCACGGGCTATATCCAGAGCCGGTATCAGTTCGAGCTTTGAAAACGTCGATTTGAGCCTGCCGTTAAGATCGTCCGGCCACTGAGACAGGCCGCTGGAGACGGTAACAGGCCGGATTTCCTGGTCGTTGACCAGCGCAATCCCATCAGGCGATAGATAGTGAGCAAAGCGCAGGGCTTCCACTTTCTCAAAAGAGAGAAGTATATCCGTCTCGCCGAGGGCAATCATAGGTGAGTGAACCCTCTCACCGACTCTTACCTGGCTCACGACACTTCCACCACGCTGAGCCATACCGTGGACCTCGTTTTTCTTGACGTCTTTGCCGGTAAGCAGAGCGACCTGACAAAGAATATTGCTCGCGAGCAGCGTCCCCTGTCCGCCTACACCGACCAGGGATATGTTTAGGATGTCTCCCAT
Source organism: Armatimonadota bacterium (assembly GCA_039679645.1). NCBI lineage: Bacteria > Bacillati > Armatimonadota > Armatimonadota bacterium. The sequence goes on along the minus strand of JBDKUO010000038.1, from coordinate 12,877 downwards.
TAGAGCGTGACCTCCTTTATTGCTTCAAACTTACAAACTTGCGCGCACAACCCGCAGCCCACGCACAGCACCGGGTTTATGCGAGCTTTACGTTTCGATTCGCCGCTTTCGGGATCGGCAAGCTCAATTGCCGGGCATCCCAGCTTCAGGCAGGCTCCGCAAGATTTGCATATTTGCGCATCAACATCAAACTGCCGTACGGTCTTTACCTTCCCGCCGAGAATGCACGGACGCTTGCATATAACGACAGACGGCTCATCGGCGTCGAGTTCCTCTTTGAGTACGTTGTAAGTCTCTTCCAGATCATATGGATCAACGACTCTTACACGCTTGACCCCGACGCCCTTTGCTACGGCCTCAATGCTGACCTCTGTTGTCTCATCACCCATCAGGGTGCGGCCCGTGCCGGGGTTATCCTGATGGCCGGTCATTGCCGTTATGCGGTTATCGAGCACCACTACCGTGCTGGTGCCTCGGTTGTAGACCACGTTGAGCAACCCGGTAATTCCCGAATGGAAAAATGTGCTGTCTCCCAGCACTGCTGCGGTCCGGCCCTGCTGATCAGCTTTTTGCAGCCCATGCGCGTTGCCTACGCTCGCGCCCATGCACACAGTTGTGTCCATCGCCGAAAGCGGAGCGAACGCGCCGAGGCTATAGCAGCCTATATCGCCGGTCACGAGCGCCTTGAGTCTATGCAGAGCATAAAAAACGCCTCTGTGAGAGCATCCTGGGCAGAGCACCGGCGGGCGCGCCGGAAGATCGCCGATTGCTTCGGCGGGCTTGATCGGCTGCTTGCCGTATGCTTCCGCGGCGAGTGCTTTGAGCCTGTCTGGGTTCAGCTCTCCGATCCTGAGGCTGACCTTCGGCTGCTCTATCTTGATCCCCATCGCCAGGATCTGTTCCTCCAGATACGGGTCGCCTTCTTCTACTATATAAAGTTTCTCGACTGAAGTGGCAAAATCGCGAATGAGCTGCTTTGGAATCGGGAAAGTCATACCGAGCTTGAGTATTGAAGCGTCGGCAAACGCCTCGCGTGCATGCAGATAGCCTATGCCCGAGGTGATTATACCTATCTTGTCGTCGCCGCGCTCGATCTTTTGAAGCTTGCTATTTTCGGAGAAATCCGCAAGCTTGGCAAGTTTCTCTTCGAGGGCGACTCTCATCCTGCGCGCATAGAGAGGCACCGGCATAGTCCTCGAAATGTCCTTCTCATATTTCAAGTCGCCATGCCCTCTTCTCTCGAAACTGCCGAGGTCGACCACGCCGGACGAGTGTGAGACTCGAGTTGTGGTGCGAATCAAAATAGGCGTTTTGAACTGCTCCGATATATCTAGGGCAGCCTGGACCATATCATAACAATCCTGGCTGTCTGACGGCTCCAGCATCGGGATTTTCGCGAACTTTGCAATATTGCGATTGTCCTGCTCGTTTTGTGACGAATGCATACCAGGGTCATCGGCGGTAACCACGACCATGCCGCCGTTGGCTCCGAGGTAGGCAAATGTCATAAGAGGGTCCATCGCCACATTGAGGCCGACATGCTTCATAGCAGTCAGCGACCTTGACCCGGCAAAGGAGGCACCGATTACGACCTCCATCCCGACCTTCTCATTTACCGCCCACTCGCAGTATATATCTTTGAACTTGCTCACATTCTCCAGAATTTCCGTGCTTGGAGTGCCTGGATAGGCCGATGCGACTTCCACGCCGCCCGCATATGCTCCGTGAGCAATTGCCTCATTTCCAGAAAGAATTTTTTTATTTGTTGCGACAGTCTGCATATTAACCACCTTAGCGAGGCGCAAAAAAGCGCGCCGGGTTTACCCGAGCGCTCGATTTGAACAGCTTATACTACCTATTTTATATCACGATGAGCCGGATGAGTGCAACCTAACCCTATTTTACAGGGCGAACGCATCAAAATGCTATCCACCTTGTTTTGGCCTCTGCGGTTAAAACCGCGGCTAAGGAAAACACGAAGTGTCCCTTCGGACACTGAGATTTTAGTCGGCGAAGGCCGACTTTGTGTATTTGTAGCTGTGACTTTAGTCGCAAGGTCACCATTTTGCCAAACACAAAATTAAGATGCGTTCACCCTGCCCTATTTTACTTAGCCTTGGATGGGCTGAGAAGATAAAAAAATTATCATTACATGTGTAACAGACTCTACCTTGGGTATAATCTCATCAAGGCTCAGCGCTTATATCGATTTCAGACGGGCAAACTCTCCCGTAAGTGAGGTAGTTATGGAAAATCTAACCAAGCGCGAATCAGAAATTCTCTTCTTGGCGAACGAAGGCATGTCCGCTCGACAGATTGCGGACCTTCTCTTTTGCAGCAGAAGAACAGTCGAATTCCATTTGGCGAACCTATATACCAAGCTGCAGGTATCAAACCGCGTTCAGGCGCTCAAGCGGGCCGGATCACTTGGCTTGCTCAAGGACCTGGAACGCAGGGAAAATGTTGCCGTATAACAAGTTACTCAACACTAATAACCCATCGCAATGACTTTCTAATTGAAGGATGCGCGCTAAACGAAGCAGAATATTGTAAGCATTAATGACGCCGGGATGTGGAGACTGCAAATGCGCATCAACATTGACAAGGCATCGCCTAAAAATATCGGGCGGTCACGCGTCTTTTGGATTGTCGGGCTGGCAGTAATTATAGTTTTATTGACTTTTGCCGTAATTCGCTATGCAACGGACACACCAAGAAAGATAAAGCCCGGGCTTGTTTCGATTGTCGCACGTGACGGATCGGGGCGGACCATTCATCAGGGAACAGGCTTTTCTGTCGCCGCCAATAGGATCGTAGTCAGCCGTCATGTTCTTCTGGGCGCGAAGCGCATTGAAGTCATAAGCGCAGCCGATAAATTGCTGCCTGCCGAATGTGTAGTTGCTGATAATGCACCCGGAGATATCGCTATACTTGTGTTGAAAGCACCCAAAGGGGCGCTACAAACGCTGAGAGTCAGCAGATTCAAGCCTCTTCGTGGAGAGCCGGTGTCAGTTATAAGCCTGTCTGCCAATCAAAAATTGAGCATTACTCAGGCAAAGATAACAAGCATCAACAACATCCATGGTTTTGGTGAAGTTGCGCGAATCTCGAAACCCATCCCCGAAAGATTGACCGGCAGCCCTGTTATCAACGAAAAAGGCGAGGTGACAGGAATCATCTCATCTCAAATAATAGATGGGCACAGAGTGCAGTTTGTGGTGCCGGGAAGCAGCTTAGTCAAAATCAAACCGGGTCGGCTGCAAACCATCGCGGATTACGGCTCGATTGCGCAATGGCCGGATGCGGCTGGCGGTTTGTATGCAAAGGGATTGACGTTATTTGTGTCTGAGGACTACAAGCACGCGCTGCCCTATTTAAAACAAGCCACAGAGAAGTCACCTCGATTCTATGACGCATGGTTCCGTCTCGGAAGCTGCCTATTAATTATGCGGCGATGCTCTGAGGCTGAGAATGCCTATATGCAGGCAACCAAGATTTGTGCAGAAGAAGGTACTGGATACTATGGGCTTGGTTTAGTATATGCCCGCCAGAAGAAATATAACAAGGCGCTTGACGCAATAACAAAAGCAATCAACCTTGGCTTTAAAAACACTGCGGCGTATTTATTATCTGCCGGTATTCGCTACCATTTGAAGCAATATGATGAGGCGATTAAAGACAGCCGAGAAATGATTAAGATTGATCCGTATGATGTGGATGGTTACTACTATCTCGGGTTTATCTATTATCATCTGCATAAACTCAATTCAGCAAAACAAGCATATGAAAAGGCGGTGCAGATTAATCCGAACGTGCCGGACGGATACATGGGGCTGGAGTATGTATATGCCGATAAAGAGGAATATTCGAAAGCTGCTGATGAATGCAACAGGGCAATTGATAAAGACCCCAATTGCAAAGACGCATACATTGAACTCGCTTATAATTATATTGATCTCAGGCATATTGAAAAAGCTATCGAACCGCTAAAACAGGCAGTTCGCATAGACCCAAAGGACGGGCAGACCTACCTCGAGCTGGCATATACCTACAGGCAACTGAATATGAACCAGGAAGCGCTGGATGCATCAAAGAAGGCCGTTGAGCTGATGCCAAAGTCCGCAAAGGCTTATGAGTACCTGGGCTATGCTTATACCGTGCTCAATCGCAACGAAAATGCCGTTACGGCATACAAGCAAGCGATCCGCTTCGATCCGAAATCGGCAGCGCTCTACGACAGGTTGGGTATTGTGTATGCCAGATATGAAGACCAAGAAGCTGCAATTTTAGCCTATATGAAATCAATATCGCTCGATCCAAAGAATGCGCGCGCTCACTATAATCTGGGGCTGGCCTATAATAAACAAGGCGATTACGATAAAGCCATAATTGTCTTGAAACAGGCCTGCGTTCTTGACGCATCCGACCCCGACGCTCATTATATGCTGGGAATTATCTACCTGCGCCAAAACAAAAAAATCTTGGCATGGCAGGAGCACAAGGCGCTCACAAAGCTTGATCCGCGGCAGGCAAGGATACTTTACACTCGAATTATGCTATCGAGAAATTAGCGTAGAAAACTTTGGCTTGTCTTGCAACGACCTGCGACTAAAGTCACTGCTACAGAAACACAAAGTCGGCCTTCGCCGATTGAGCGATAAGTGGGTCGGGATCTCTCAACCTTCAACTCTCTCAACAATTTTAGTCGCCCACGCAACAAAGTTGCAGGCTGCGGGAATTAGCGATGGATATAAGCCGCTATTCCCGCAGAGTATTCAGTTATTTTCAGCACTATCGCAAGACTGCGACGGCATCATAACAGGAACGATTATTCTTATTTCAACAATAGCTGCTTATACTACTGGTGGAAGCCTTTCAATACACCGTTATGTTTGGATTTCATCGCTTTAGTCATATCTGCATTACTGTAGTATTTGTGTTCGCCCAGCCAAGTTCCCGGGTCGTTGCAGATAAGATAGTCATCATTATACCCAACGGCCGCGATGTAATGTCCCCCAGTGTAAGAATAACCGCGGTTCGACAAATACCCGGCTTTAACATGAACAAGCACCGGATTGCCGGCAGCGATCTCACTCTTGACACCCGCAAGAGTAGAAGTGGTCTGATAGACAGCCGCTACGCCAAAAGGCCACTCATGCGAAGCGCTTACCAACTGACTTAAGCTGGTTCCAGCCGGATCGTTTCCATTGGGATCGCCGCCTAAGAAGAGCCAGACATTGATAATGTCTTGTGTTACAGGTGTCCTGCCAAGAACGTAGCAATTGCACATGGCTATCGATGCCGGACCACAAGAACCCTTGCCGCATGTGTCGTCATTCCAGAATTGCTCCAGGAACTCCACGCCGAGAATAACATCCGCAAATGCCGGTATAGACAACGAAAACACAAAGATGGAGACCAATGCTAACGCAAACAATTTTGATTTATTCATTATCTATTTTCGCTCCTTTCAGATTTGGAAACTATTTTCAATACAAATAAACTCTCACCATCTCCATATCACCCCATCTCTAACACATCTCCAGCGTTCAAAGCATTGTTGAAAGGCTTCTTTCACCCATTTCGGTAATGTATTATTTCTCGCATCATATCTAAGCAATAAACCCGACATTCATACATCGCTCAATTGATTACTTTGCCATCAAGTAAGTGTTACCTTCTACAAATTGATATGTATTGGTAATTACAAACTTAAACATCGTGATAATAACTCCCTTCCGTAAAACACCTATGCTCTCCAAAAACAAGGCACGTCTCGAATTTGAATTGGGCACATGGGGTAGGCATTGCTTGGGTGTCTGCATATAACCCAAAGCATTTCTGATTCCGTTGAGTAATTCCCGGTCGATAACTACATCTCATATAAGTCCGTATATATTGGTAGATATAATCACTAGGAGCGATAAATCAATATGAAACGATTATCTGTAATTACACTACTGCTGTTGGCCTTGGCCATGCAGGCCGGAGCGGCGGTGACCTCTTCAGGCATACTCGCAAAGGTAAAGGCCGCTGAAAAGGGGCTAGAGGATTGGAAAGCCGACATGGTAATAACCGAGGCCAACAAGAAAAACGTATCGGGTATGGGCGATGGCTACGGCGATATTCTTAAGCTGGACAAGGCTCTTGTCTACTACAAATCGTCCGATATGATCAGATACGACGGTTATGCCGAAGGCATCAAGGTCACATACGTTCAAAACGGCTACACCAAGCTGATCCTCGCGACCATGATAAGGCACAAAGAGAACGTGAAAAACTCTCCCGGCAAACGGTTCGATTCGATGGATATCGGTTTCATATCAAGCAGACTATGGCGAGACAACAAAGTCAGCGTTATTTCCGAAAAGAACGGGATAGTAAAGCTCAAGTTTGACCCCAAGTACGGAGGCAGCGACAAACGTCACGATCTGGTCTGGCTTGATTCCAAAAATCTGCGGCTCATCAAGCGTGAAAAGTATAGAGGGAACGGGCAGATGCGCACGCGGACTATCTACAGCAGCTTTCAAAAACTCACAGCCAAGCTTCCTGTAGCTTCCAGCGCCGATCTATACAACGGGTGCGGCAAAGAACTCGGCGGGGTCAAATACAAGAACATCAAAGTGAATACCGGGCTCGGCAACGGGCTGTTTTCACTGAGCCAGCGAAATTAGCTCTCAAGAAGCTTGCGCAGCGTTTCGTCGGCGCGTGTGAACTTGCAGCCTAGCAAATAGCCCCTGCCTTCGTCGCTTTGTTTTGAGCGCAGGACATGAGCGATAGCATTTATCTTGTCATCAGTCGTCTTGGGACGCAGCTCGACACTCAAGACATCACCCGGCAGGATTTCTTTGGGCACAATTACTGACATTCCGCCCAAGCTCATGTCCACGGTCTCACCCAATATCGGCTCATCTGACGCAGTCAATATCGCCGGAATGCGCATAAGACTTCTTGTATAAGTTCTGCGCTGTACGCGATATATTACACCGGGCTTGTCCAAGACCACAATCGGTCTGGGACTGTGCAGCGTTTTCAGGACATGAGAGGTAAAGTTGTAATGCGCGTCGACCGCCGACAGACCACATTTGACGGCGCTGTGAGGCGCTATTTCAGCATCTGCGCGTTTCAAAAGCACTGAAAGTGTCCGATCATCTTTGTCGTAAATCTGGCCGGAGTAAACCTTTGAGTGGCTGCAGTTTTGGACTTCCAGCATCACATCTTGATTCTTGCAGAACAAAACTGTTGCAGTCGGCATTGCGCTCTGACGCGCAGCGCCTCCAGTCATAGAAGTGTCACTGACCAGTGAGACAAGATTATCGAGATCGAATGGTTTGTTGACGTAACCCTGGACACCATAGGTCTCGGCCTGAGCCAAAGCCTCGGCATTCTCGCATGCCGTCATAACGATCACGGGCAACGCACTGCGCATGCTGCGGATTTCGGCCAGAGCAGTCAATCCATCCATCTTGGGGAGGATTAGATCCAGAAGCACTACATCGAAGTTTGATTCCCGAACCTTCTCAACTGCCTGCAGACCATCATGCACAGCCACGACACTATAGCCGCTTTTTGCCAGTTTCGCCCCTAATATGCGGCACAGGTTTATCTCATCGTCAACAACAAGGACACTGCCCTTGGTGACCATGTCGTGGGCCTCCTGCTATAAATACATAATACCGGCGGAATTTCCGAAGCCCATCAAAAGCAAACCAATCCCTGGGTCCAAAAATATTACCCGCCCCGGTAGCTTAATGGAACAGCCATCCACAATATATATTGCAAGAATTATGCCATTGATGCCAAGCTCGATAAAAAAGCCGAGCTTGATAAGTCAGACCAAGTGAGTATTACTCATACTCATGCGCGAATCCTGCAGGGCTTTTCGGCAAATAATGCTATTTCAGTGAATCGAAAGCAGGCAAAAAAGCATCACTGAGAGCCATTGGAATGCTGGAGACAATGTGCTGCAGGTCAAATGCCGGCTTGGTAATGGCCTTGGCAAAGAGCCTTGACGGCGCAAGCTCCGCTTTTGCAGCCTGGTAAGCCCGTGCATTGGAGTATACGACAAGGCAGTTGGTCAATGAGCGTGCGGGCACGGCAAGATAGCGGCCCTTATGGTAGAACCCCGTTGAAGAACCACCGTCAAGACAAAGCGCCTCCACCGCATTTAGTTTGACCATAACTTTGGCTATTGCGCTCAGAGAGGTCTCACGGTTAATTGCAACGATCAGCAACTTGCCGTTTTTTGTAATGCCGACTGCGGTGCGGCGAGCCGGAGCGCACAGTGATCCGCGAAAACCTTCATGCTTGAGGGCTATGGCAACCTTGCCGCCCGAGACCAGCATTGGCCCGGCGCAAAGGACGGTCTCATAGCCGCTCCACTTGCTTTCTCTTCCTTTGCGTAGAGGCACTATGGAAGCCTTATTGTCGGAGTCGATGCATAGAGCCGAACCGATACAGCCTGAGTGAACAAGTGTACCGTACATGGCTATATCTCCGGTCGGGATGAGAGTCCTGGTATCGAAGAACGTGCCTGTTATCGCCGCTGCAGGACGCGCGCGGCCAATCATGGACTTGAATGATTCCGACGAGCCTGCTCCGCCTTTGGCGAGCGCAACAGTTACCCTTACCTCAGGATCATTGAGATTGGCCGTGACGATATGGGCAACAGCCCTTCCGATCTTCACTTTTGCATACTCAACACTCGACGCCCATGATCCACTTGCCAGAGCCAAACCCAACAAAAGTGCGAAAGATAGTTTTCTAATCATGGCATCCACCCCGTCCGCACTACTTGCCGTTTATGCTTCGGATTAGTGCGTACTGCGGGCTGCAGGTTCTACTTATTTTGTCTGCACAATGGATGCCGCGCTGCCCCGCCGGTTTACCTGTTTTTGCGCAACTGGAGAATGCACTTTCCAAACAAGACAGAAATTTATTATCCTTAAACGTTTCTGAAATCAGCAAGAAGTTGAAAAGACCGCCGCTCTTCTTAAATCTTGCCTTGTTGCAAGAAAAATAGTATAATCTTTCTTTAGGAAACTAGAGACCGAGAAATCGCATGTCGGCGATTTCTGGGTATTTGTGTGTACCGAGATCCGAAAGCCCGAATAATGGACGCAAGTCACAATTCACGAGGTGATAACAACCACAAATGATATATCCATCCGCAGACAAACTTGAAAACCTTGGAAGCAAGTATGCGCTGGTCGTGCTTGCGGCAAAACGCGCAAAGCAGATCAAAAGTGGCGTTCAGCCTCTTATAAACACGGATTCTAAAAATCCGCTCACTATCGCTCTTGAAGAGATAGCAGCGGGCGTGATCACCTGCGAGGTTCCGGACACCGACGTAATTGCGCCGGTTGCCGAAGAGCCGGAGATTGCCCAACTGCTGGCTATTCCTGAAAAAGCCGAGGAAGAAGAACTCGAAGTTGGGGCGGTTGAAGAAGAGACCACTCTGACCATGGACGAAGATATCTCAGTCGAAGAAGACCTCGATGAGCTTGAAGAAGAGGAATCAGAGGAAGAAGAACCGGATGTGCTCGGGCTGGATGAAGATGAAGAGGATGCCGAGTCTGCAGTCGAACCAAACCTGGACGATGACTTGGCTCCGGATGTAAAGCCCAAGCGAAAGCGCAAATCCAAAGCCGATGTCGAACTGGACGTGGACATCGATGCTATAGACGAAGATATCGTTGTCGATGAAGACGAAAACCTGGAAGACTAACATATTATTTAGTATTTAGTATTTTATATATTTGATTTTATATTTGGATTGGGACCGTAACGGCCGAGGATGACACTGCGTCCCTCGGTCGTTGGATTTTGATATGGTTGATAAAAAAGATTATTATGAAACGCTTGGCGTCTCGCGAGACGCTGATCTGAATGCCATTAAAAAAGCCTACAGGCGACTTGCGCGGCAATACCACCCTGATGTTAACCATGATACTGGCGCAGAGGCGAGGTTTAAAGAGATCAACGAGGCATATCAAGTCCTCTCTGACTCTGAAAAACGTGACATCTATGATCGCTATGGTCATCAGGGAGTCGAAGGCGCCGCAAACGGCCAGGGATTTGGCGGGTATGAGGGCTTCGGCGGATTTGAAGACATATTCGACATGTTCTTCGGCGGCGGCCCCAGCGCGGGCGCGGCACGAGGACGAGCAGGCGTCGAGCGCGGAAACGATCTGCGATATGACCTCGAAATGACTCTCGAAGAGGCGGCGCATGGTGTTAACCGCAGCATTCGCTATACGCGGATGCAAACATGCGAAACATGCAGCGGCACAGGCGCAGAGCCAGGGACAAAACCGGAGACCTGCAGCCTCTGCCACGGTACGGGTCAGGTCAGACAGCAGCAGCAGAGCATTTTCGGCACTCAGATCAGGATCGTGACATGCCCCAAGTGTCATGGCGAGGGTAAGACCGTAGGCTCACCGTGCAAAGCTTGCTCAGGACAGGGCAGGACGCGAAAGACAATCGAAAAGAGCGTCGATATACCTGCAGGGGTCGACACTGGAATGAGAATACGGCTCACAGGTGAGGGCGATGCCGGCCTTCGAGGCGGGCCCAGCGGCGACCTGTATATAATCACCCATGTTAAAAAGCACGACTACTTCGAGCGCAGAGGCAGCGACCTCTGGAACGAAGTGACTATCGGCTTTGCTACGGCTGCTCTCGGCGGCCAGATCGACGTCAGGACGATCGACGGCACAGCCGAACTGGACGTATCGCCTGGAACGCAGTCCGGTGAAGTCTACTCGCTCAGAGGCAAGGGCATGCCGGACCCGACAGGTGGCCGTCAGGGCGATCAAAACGTTGTTTTGCGAGTCGAGACTCCCACCAAGCTGTCGGACCAGGAAAAGGAACTATTGAAGCAGTTTGCCCTACTGCGCGGCGAAGATATCAAGGAAGCGCAGGGCAAAAACTTCTTTGAGCGCGTGAAGGACGCTATACACGGACTATGAGATGGGTCGAAATAACAGTCAACGCGACAGATGAGTCTGCGGAAGCTGTCAGCAATATTCTTATTGAAGAAGGCTGCGGTGGGACTGCCACGAGCAGCCTCGTCAAATCCGAGAAGCAGACTAAAAACGATATCATGGGATATCTGCCTGTTGATGACAGGCTTGAAGGCAGGCTCCAGAATATACGCGAGCGCGTAAAGACGCTGCCTGAGCTTGGGCTGAGCCTTGTAAGTGATGAAATCACCATCAAACGGGTCCAGGATGAAGAGTGGGCATCGGCGTGGAAGAAGTTTTTCAAACCCCTCAAAATCGGCCGGATTGTGATCAGGCCTACTTGGGAGAAGTATGATCCGCAGCCGGATGATTTGGTTATAGACCTTGACCCCGGCATGGCCTTTGGAACCGGGAGTCACCCGACCACAAAGCTCTGCCTGGAAGCGCTGCAGGATTACGTTAAAGGCGGCGAGAGTGTTCTGGACATGGGGACCGGCTCTGCAATCCTCGCCATGGCTGCTGCAAGGCTTGGCGCTGCGCGAGTTGTCGGGTTAGAGACCGACCCGGTGGCTGTCGAGGCCGCGGTGGATAACGTAAAGCGGGTAAATCTCGGCGAAACGATTAAAATAGAACGCGCGGACTCGCCGTCTGCATTTGAGGGCCAGGCTGATATCGTGTTGGCAAATATCATCGCGAAGGTCATCATCGATATGGCCGAGGGTCTTGCGTCGAAGGTCAAGCCCGGCGGAGAATTGATAGCTTCGGGGATTGTGGCCGAGCGTTCGCAGGAAGTAATCGACGCTCTGACCGGTCTGGGACTCAATCTCCACGAAGTGCGGCAGGACGGCGACTGGGTGGCGTTGGTCTTCAAACAGACTTAGCAATACGTAGAAATTTTCATCGCGAAAATGAGAAAGAGCGAAAACACGAAAGAAACATAAGCCTTGATCGTCCGGCTTTTTGACTTTCTAACTTTTTGACTTTTTGACTCTGTACACATATGGCAAATCACCGCAGATTCTTAATAAACCCCAATCAGATCAACGGCTCCGACGCCGTTATTTCCGGCGAGACTGCAAGACAGATCACAAAAGTCCTGCGGCTCAAGGAGGGCGATATGATCTGCCTGCTCGACGGGCTCGGTAACGAGCACAGCGCCCTTATAACTTCCATCTCAAAAGACCATGTGTCGACCAGAATAATTACAACCAACCTCTGCGACCGCGAGCCAAAACTGCGCCTCACCCTTGCAATCTGCCTGCCGAAAGGCGACAGGCTGGACCTTATTGTTCAGAAGTGCGCCGAGTTGGGAATATCAAAGTATATAATCGTAAACTCGGAGCGGGTTGTAACCAGGCTCGATGAATCAAAGGCGGCAGACAGGCTCGCGAGGTGGAGAAAAATTGCAGGCGAGGCAGTGGAGCAGTGCGGCGGAGCACGATTACCCGAAGTAAACGGGATCATAAGCTTCTCCGAGCTTCCCTCCGAGATAAAGAAAAACGACCTTGCGCTTGTGGCCTGGGAAGAAGAGCAGAGCGTTAGTCTCAAAGGCGCATTACAGGAAAACGCAGGGGCGAAGTCGGTAATGCTGATAATCGGCCCGGAAGGCGGATTGACTGAGGACGAGGTTGAGACCGCGAAATCGGTCGGAGCGGTGTGTGTGAGTCTGGGCAGGCGCGTCTTGCGGACCGAAACCGCTGCGATTGCGGGGTGTGCAGCAATACTCTATGAGTTGGAAGGTGAATTATAACAGATTCGGGGATTTAAATCCCCAATACGTGGGTCCGAGGGTGTATGTCAAATTTGCGGAAAAGAGTTGTTTCGGGAGACCCTTCTCCCGAAACGCCCCTGGTGCAGCAAGGTATCGGGACAGGGGTGTCCCGATACAACGGGGTTTATTCCGTAGATATGAC
>JBDKUO010000037.1 GCA_039679645.1 Armatimonadota bacterium | reverse complement strand
CTATGATGGGTAAGGATCTCCGAATCCGGCTATTCCAGCAAAGGTTACGGGGTTTGGAGACCCCAATTCGGCATTAAGGTGACGATTCGGAGATCGTCACCTATCAGGATACCTACCCCATAGTTTCTTTCGTGCTTCCCCCTTTCGTGTTTTCGTGATGAGGAGAATTACCCATAGATTTGGAATGCCCTTGCTCCGGAATTGCTCCGGAATGAAGTTGACGATCCTCGCAATTTCACCTAAAATCATGTCTGTATCGGATTAGCTGGTCGCGTATAGTGGCCGACGACTGCCGACCGACAACCGACGACATGAGGAAAAAATGGCCTGCGAAAGATCAAACGAGAACTCTATGAACTGCAACTGCACCTATTCAGGCTGCTGCCGGCACGGCAAGTGCTGTGAGTGCATTCAATATCATTTGGGTATGGACCAACTCCCCGCGTGCTGCTTCCCGCCCGAGGTCGAAAAGACTTACGACCGGTCCTTCAAGGCGTTTATAAGGTGTCACTCATAATGACGTTAGAAGAGAAAAAAGAGCGCGCGCCCAAGATAATCGAAATACTCAAGAAAGAGTATCCCGACGCGAAGTGCACTCTGGATTATCAGACTCCGCACCAGCTTATGGTAGCGGCTATTCTGGCCGCCCAGTGCACGGATGAGCGCGTGAATATGGTAACCCCTGAGCTGTTTGAGAAGTATCCGGATGTTGAGGCTTTCGCCAACGCCGATCAGGACGAGCTTGAGAGTATGGTCAAGGCTACCGGCTTTTTCAGAAACAAGGCAAAGGCGATTATTGCTTCGGCAAGGGAGATTGTCGGCGATTACGACGGCAATGTCCCCGATACAATAGAGGAACTGACTAACCTTAGTGGGGTGGGGCGTAAAACGGCAAACCTGATAGTTGGCGACGCATTCGGCAAGCCCGCGATAATAGTCGACACGCACGTAAAGAGAGTGACCAAGCGCCTCGGCTTTACGGATAACGGCGATCCGACCAAGATCGAGTTCGAACTGCGGGAGATACTTCCCGAGGCCGATTACACTCACTTCAATCATCTGATCGTAGCCCATGGGCGGGCAGTGTGCAAAGCCCCGACACCCAAGTGCGAGATTTGCGCCCTTCTCGATCTATGCCCGTTCGGCCAGGAGCGTATGGGGATTAGTTAAGAGGTTTCACATGAGCCCTCGTATTAGTATAGATCACAATTTGCTGAGAGAATTTTGCCGGAAATGGAGAATCGTTGAACTCGCGTTGTTCGGTTCCGTTTTGCGGGATGATTTCGGGCCGGAGAGTGATGTAGATGTCCTCGTTACTTTTGCTCCTGACGCAGGTTTAACTCTTTTTGACATGGTTCACATGCAGGATGAACTTGCCCAGATTCTCGGCAGGGAAGTCGATCTGGTGAGTAAACGCGGCATTGAGTCGAGTGCCAACTATATCAGAAAGAGGGCGATTCTTGAGTCTGCGGAGGTGATCTATGCCGCGTGATCTGGATTCGCTTATCGATATTCTTCAAGCTTCAAGACGTGCTGTCGAATTTGTTGGCGATAAAAGTCTTCATGCGTTTATTGATGATGTTCAGTGTCATTTTGCCGTTGTTCGCGCCATAGAAATAATTGGAGAAGCAGCTAACCGGGTAGGCGATGACTTCAAAAGCGAGCATCCATACTTGCCCTGGCGAGACATGATATCTATGCGCAACAGGCTAATCCACGGTTATGACTCAGTTGATCTTGTTTTGCTCTGGGATACTGTTGTTAAAGATATTCCCAAGCTAATTGAGTCAATTGAACCGCTGGTGCCGGCCGAATAACTGGTTAATCGGTAGCTTCCGCCTTCGACTTCGGCAGCAGCAGTTCCGCGGCGTAGTTGGTGAAATACTTATTTGCCGCGCGCTGCACGTCTTCAGCAGTCACTTTCTCCACTTCGTCAGGGTAGCTGCTGTACATATCATAACCGACTCCTATGGTCTCAAACCATGCCAGGTCAAATGCACGGTCCAACAGGTGCTGATGAGAGAGGTTATATGTGCCGATGGTATAACCCTTTGCTCGTTCAAGGTCCTTGGTGTCGAGCGGTTTAGTTTTGAGCGTGTTTACCTGCTCCAGGAGAGCGTTCTTTATGTCGTCAACCACCATCTTCGGGCTCATGGATGTAAGAGAGAACTTAAACGGATCGGTGATTATATATGCCATCAGATGACTCTGGTATTTTAGTTTCGGATACATAATCCCAAGGTCGTATCCCATCCCTCGTTTCTGGCGCAGCTCATTGAACATAAGCGAGCCTTTTCCTCCACCCAGTGCATTTGCCAATACGGACACAGCCGGGTAGTCAGGCGCACCCATTCCGGGCGCGAGCCATCCCAGCATCAGATACGCCGCGCCCAGTTCCACTTCGGACGCGTGGTATTTGCACCTGTCGAGTGTTTCGTTGGGGATTCCGCGGTCAACCGGCAGCTTACCCGGCGGCACCCCCGCGTAAGCCTTTTCAACGCGATCCAGCGCCTGATCGTAAGTGACATCACCTGCGATAGAGATCACAATATTGTTCGGCGCATAATAGGTTTTGTAGAACTTTTCGAGGTCTTGAACAGTCGCAAGCTTGTATGTCCTTTCAAAGCCGACATTCGGGCGTCTGTAGCCGCTGTCTTCGTAAAGCAGTTGCCTGAGATCAAAATACGTGTTCTCAAAAAGGTCATCACTGTTTGTGTTGACCCGGCGCAGCATAGCCGCTCTGACTTCCTCTATCCACTTGCTTTCAAAATTCGCTTCCGTAAGGCACTCACCGATCAGAGACATCGCGCGGTTGAACATGGTCGACGTGGTGACCGCTCTGATCTCTGTGAAATCAGGGTTCCACGATGCGCCGATATTGCCGCCGACCTGGTCCGCCACCGCCGCGACCTCTTCAGCCGAACTCATTCGAGTGCTTGCAAGGACCATTTGTGCAACAAAGTTGCCGATCCCTGCGGTCTGAATGGTCTCCTGAGCGGCTCCGGCCTTCACCATTGCCACAATCGTCACAATCCCGCTGCCACGCTCCGGTTTGATTATCACCGTAAGGCCGTTATCCAATACTTTCTTGACTATTTTGGGATTACTACCGGCAGTCTGCTGCGCAACTGCGCACGAGGCGACCATGAGGGCGAGAACTACAGAGACAGTCATCAACCGCGAAAGCTTCGGGAATAAATTCCCGAAACACCGTGTTATAGGATGGAGCGTTTGTTCGGACACTTGCTCCTCTCCCAGTTTCGGTAAGAAGTCTGGGGAGAGGTTAGTCGGCGCAGGCCGACTTTGTGTAGTTGTTGCCGCGGTTTTAACCGCAGGGCATGCGGTTTTGCGTAGCCTCATCTTGCACCCCCGTCCGGCCCCAGCACGATGATTACGGCTTTTGTCGGGTCGAAATATTTGCGCGCCGCTCTCATAATGTCGTCATTAGTTACCGCCTGAATGCAGTCGATATACTTGTTTGCAAACTGCGCATCGGATACCGCAAAATAGAAGCCTGCAGTGTTTGCCCGGCCTCCGTATGTCTCGTTCTGAAACGCATAGTCACCAAGGACCTCCCGCTGTGCAAGAGCCAGATTCCCAGCCGGTATGCCCTGTCGTCTGATCTCGTCTATCTTTTTGAATATCGCGTTTCTAGCTTCCTCAAAATTGGTGCCGGTGGTCGCGGCCACAAGAGATATCATGGATGGGTATTTCTGAGTAAGAAAATCACCCGAAGTCTCAGCAGCCAGCCCCATCTTCTTTGAAAGCTCGTCCTGCATCCAGTTCCATCGACCATAACCGATGTATGTCATCAGCACATCCGTCGCGCATACGTCCGCGAAGCTGTCACCCGACGGCCCCAGGAAAGCTATTGCCAGATAGTCATATTTGTATGGCGCTTTGAATGTCTTGTAAACCTGTGCGGCAGGTGGGGTGATTTCGACAGGTTTTTGATCCGGCGCAGGTGTTTTCGGCAGAGTCTGAAATGCTCTGCCAATTTCGGATATAGCCTGTTGGCTGTCTATATCGCCGACCAGCACAACAGCTATATTCGACGCCACGTATAGCTTGTGATATTGGTCCACCATCTGCTGACGAGTGATTTTTGCGACTGTCTCTTCCGTGCCTTCGATAGGCAGTGAATACGGGTGACTGCCGTAAAGCTCTTTTGCCAGATAATCTTTGCAGATGTCGAACGGTTTCGTTTGCTTCTTAATGATCTCGTCTGTAACTACAAGGCGTTCACGGTCCAGTTCGGCCTGATCAAACTGCGCGCCCGTAACGATGTCTGCAAGTATATCCAGCGCCTTGGGCAGGTAGCGAGAAGATACTGTAGTAGAGAAATGCGCCCAGTCGCGGGATGTGTGAGCATCGAGCGTAGCCCCCAGGCTCTCCATCTCAAGGTCCATCTCACCCTGCTTGTGCTTTGTTGTGGAGCCGAACGCGAGGTGTTCTATCAGGTGCGAGATACCGTTAGTTTCAGCGGTCTCCATGGCAGAGCCCGCCTTGACCCATACATCGACTCCTACAAGCCCGACCGCATGGTCTTCCTGCAGGATTATGGTCAGGCCGTTGTCCATTTTTACTATTTGGAACTCGGCAGGCTGCGCAAATGCAATAGATTGGAGTAAAAGAAATATAAACCCGGCTAGAAAGATTGTTCGAGTCATGACATCTCCATTGTTGGGTTGCAGTAATTCAATTATAATATGTTGGGACATGAATTGCGAGACTACTTAAGAGGACGCATGAATACGGTGCGGATGTTCCCCACAGGACTGAATTAAGATGATTGACAGCATTGATGGAATAGTCGACAGCAGGCATGTAAAGAATTTCGATTTCTCGCTGCTTTTTATAGCTCTGGCTATAATCGCGTTTAGCTGTGTGATGATATACAGCGCGAGCCGCGGCGGCACGACCGGCACCGGATATGTAGAGCGACAGATAGTATGGGCAGTGCTGGGTCTGGCGGCAGCAGCATTGATGGCTTCGATAGATACGAGCCTGTATCATCGATATGCCGGTAAGCTATATGTTGTCAACCTGTTGATGCTCGCCGCAGTGCTCGTAACTGGTCATTCCTCCAAGGGCGCACAGCGATGGATCGGTTTCGGCGCAGCCAAGATTCAGCCGTCTGAGTTCGCAAAGATTATATTGATAATAGCGCTGGCTGTTTTTCTGGTCGAGCGCAGAGAACAAATTCGGTCTATGGGTGTTTTCGCAAAGTCATTTATTTATCTGGCGGTCCCGATGCTCTTGATATTCAAGCAGCCGGACCTCGGCACCAGCCTTGTGCTGATAGCAATCTGGCTGACGATGACCTTCGTGATGGGCACGGACATCAAGAACATCCTGATTTTTGTCAGCGCAGGAATTATACTGGTGCTGGCTGCCTGGAACATCCCGGGAGTGATGAAAGACTATCAGAAGATGCGCGTGATCACATTTATCAATCCTGCGGCGGACCCACGCGGCAGCGGGTATCATGTAACTCAGTCGCGAATTGCAATCGGCTCCGGCAAATTTAGTGGAAAGGGCTTTTTGAAAGGCACCCAGCGTGAGCTTCACTTTATTCCGGAGCAGCATACCGACTTTATCTTTACCGTTGTCGGCGAAGAGACAGGCTTTGTCGGCGCTGCAGGGTTGGTCGCTCTATATTTCGCGCTGATATGGCGCGCCCTGATGATTATGAACGTGACCGAGGACCTTACAGGCCGAGCGATTGCCGCGGGCGTGACGGGTATGTTCCTCTTCCATATTGTCGTTAATATCAGCATGACTATAGGTATCATGCCGGTTACGGGTGTGCCTTTGCCTATGTTCAGCTATGGCGGCAGCAGCCTGATGGCCAATATGATGGGTGTCGGCCTGCTCGAAGGCGTAAGTATGCGCAGGCATAAGATCAGTTTTTAGGCAACAGGTAATAGGCAATAGTATCTTACCAGTTAATCTTTCAATATCTGGTATAGAAACAGTGGAAAGCTGAAAGTGGAAAGCACTGATCGTGTGGGGAATCTTTCCCCGGGTGCACATTTCAGTGGATTCTATCCCAAATCCGGCACTCTGAGCATTTATTGATTGCGTGTGATATCCAACGAGCAAAATGTGGTATACTAAATTGTTTGTAAAACTCTTCTGCATCGATCATGTGAGGTAAAACCATGTCTGTGGTTCGCGCATCGTCAAAATATCAAGTAGCTATACCAAAGGCAATCCGCAACAAGTTGCATATAAAGCCGGGGCAGAAAATGACGATTTCGGAATCCGACGGCTTGATCGTCCTTGCTCCTATCCCGCCGGACCCTACTGATTTTCTATGTGGAATTTTTAAGGACGAACCGTCTATGGCGGACGAGCTGGCCGCTGAGCGGAAGCGAGACGTCGAAGATGAGTAAATATGTTCTGGACTCTTTTGCTTTATTGGCTTTCTTTCAGCAAGAGCGGGGTTGGGAGAGGGTCAGAGAACTCATCAAGTGTGCTGAGGATGGCAGAGTTGAACTATACATGTCGGTTATCAATATGGCCGAGGTCAAGTACATGCTCGCCCGTCGCGGGAAAAACAATCCTCAGGTGATGGCAGCCATCGAAGCTTTGCCGATCAATATTGCGTCTGCAGATGAACACATTGATCAAGTAATCACCCTCAAAGCCATGCATGCAGTATCATTGGCTGATTGCTTTGGCGTAGCAGTTGCCATAGGTCTCAATTGCCCGATTATTACGGCGGACCCCGAATTTGAAAAGCTGGAGTCTGTCGTTCAGGTAGAATGGCTCAGATAGCCGTATCCTGATCTTGGCTGTCTTGATCGTCCGGGGGATCGCACATTCCAGGGGATTCTATCCCCAATATATATATCCAGTAGCTAAATGCAAACCAGCTCTTTAGTCGCGCTTGTGAGCACTTCACAGCCGCTCTCAGTCACCAGCACATCGTCTTCAATTCTCACTCCGCCCCAGTCTTCGATATAGATCCCCGGTTCCACAGTCATCACCATCCCCGGCTCCAGCACCACGTCGCACGTCTGTGAGAAGCGCGGCTCTTCATGAACATCTATCCCCAGCGAGTGTCCCAGCCCATGGCCGAAGTTATCGCCATAGCCTTTGGAGGTGATATAATCACGCGCAACCGTGTCTATATCGCGGCAGTTTTTACCCGGCGCAATCGATTCTATAGCCTTCATCTGAGCATCCAATACTACTTGGTAGACCTCACGGTGTTTTGCAGTGGGCTTGCCGAAGCAGATAGTGCGCGTAATGTCCGAGTTGTATCGCATATACTGCGCGCCGTAGTCCATCTTGAGGAACTGACCGGTTTTGAGTACGGCATCAGTCGGGCTGTGGTGCGGGCATGCCGAGTTTGGTCCCGCAGCCGCTATGGTCGAAAAACCTTCGTGTTCAGCGCCGAGTTTGCGCATATTGGTGTCGATAAATAGTGCTATTTCATTCTCGGTCATCCCCGGTCTGATCTCATTGACTATCCTCTCAAATGTCGTATCGACAATCGAGCAGGCATGTCTGATAAGCGCAAGCTCGTCTGAGTCTTTGATCCTGCGCACTTTCTCGACCATACCTGTTGTCGAGCGAGATTTGATTCCGGGTCCCAGTGCGCGCCTTAATTTCCCAAATGATGAGATCACTATATTATCAGCCTCATACCCGACAGTCTTCACACTGAGTTCTTTGATAAGAGAGGCAGCAGCAACTATTGTAGCGACACGAGTATAATCCCGCACTTCAGACGTTTTGCACTCATTTCGCGCCTGGATCGAGTATCGCGGGTCGACCAGGATATACGATTTATCGCCGGTTATGACCATAGCAGCGGTAGATCCGGTGAACCCGCTCAGGTAAAAGATGTTGCGCATATTTGTGATGAGCATGGCTTCGAGACCCTTTGCGCTCATATGTTTACGTATTCCAGCCAGCCTTGCATCACGCATTTCTAATTATCTCCACAACCGCTCTGATTCCCAACAGATAGCTTTCTTTGCCGAACCCGCAGATCTGTCCGGTCGCCACCGGCGCGATGACCGATGTATGTCTGAACTCTTCTCTTGTATAGATATTTGATAGATGCACTTCGACTATAGGCAGTTTAACAGCCGCCAGCGCGTCTCGTATTGCGATGCTGTAGTGCGTGAACGCTCCGGGGTTGATTACGATTCCCTTTACAGTCTTGCCCGCTGCCTGAATCATATCGATAATTTCGCCTTCATGATTGGACTGCTTTATCTCCATCTCGATATTGAGCTCTTTAGCAAGTCCCATACAGCGATCATTAATCATATCGATAGTTTCTGTCCCGTAGACACCGGGCTCTCTCTCGCCCAGCATATTCAGGTTGGGACCGTGTATCAAGAGTATTTTCATCATTGATTCTCCTCGTTGCGCTTTACAAGTTATGGGGTTCGATCACCATCCAGAAAAGGTTCACTTCCTCTTAAATCTGCGATAAACCTCATCATCATTGCGTTTTCCAATTGTAGCCACAAACAGGGTGTCACCATCTACTCTGTAGATAACGCGATATTCGCCAATATCTGATCGCATATATCCATCATAACCTTTCAGTGCCTTGGAGTCGGTTGGCGCCGGGTCGTCCCGCAGAGTCTGAATTTTGGCTGCTATCTGTCGCTGATGCTTAAGCTGTCTTTTGGCAAGAAACTCGCCTGCATCTTTTGTGAGTTTAAGCCTCAGCATTCAGGATCTCACTAATAATAGCTTCGCTCTCGTCTGCGCTCTTGTAGCCTCTTTTCTCTGCCTTTTTGGCTCGCGTAATCCATATTTCATCTTCAAGCGCTTCAAGCTCGGCATATCTTTCGCTGGAGATTACTACCACCGCCGGACGATTATGCTTGGTTATAGTTACGGGCTCTCTTCTAGCCGTATCTACCAGCATCCCAAATTTTTCCTTTGCTTCCTTTGACGTGAGCGATACCATATGTGCCACCTCATTCTAAAACAACTCTTATGGACATTATAGCCATAATAATTATTCCAGTAAAGAGGTGCATTTTAACCCTAATCCTAAGCGCTGTGCTGATGCGCAGGCACTGTAGACAGATACGCGTCAATCACCTCGCGAGTCTCGCCGTCAGCACGAATTTCGCCTTTGTCGAACCATATCGTGCGGGATGCCACCGACCGCGCCGCCTCCAGGTCGTGAGTGACAAAGACTATAGTGCGCCCGGCAGCCTTGAATGAGTCTATGCGCTCATAACACTTCCCCTGAAACGCCGCATCCCCTACGGCTAACACCTCGTCTATAAGCAGTATGTCCGGGTCCGTCTCGACTGCTATAGCGAACCCGAGGCGCATCAGCATACCCGCCGAGTATGTCTTTATGGGTGAGTCTATGAAGTCGTTGAGTTCGGAAAAGTCGATAATCCTGTCTATCCTGTCTCTAATCTGAGCAGTGGAAAGCCCCATAACGGCAGCGCTGAAGAATATATTTTCTCGACCGGTGAGGTCCGGGTGAAACCCCGCTCCCAGGTCAAGCATGGTCGACATCCGGCCGTCCACTTCGACTGACCCGGCGGTCGGTTTATAGACTCTGCCGATTATTCTCAGCGTCGTGCTTTTGCCCGAGCCATTTCTTCCTATGATCGCGACAGTCTCGCCGTGTTCCACGGTCAGGTTCAAGTCCTTTATCGCAACAAGCTTTTGCGGAGGTGTCCGCCTGAACGATAGAATAGCCGACTTCAGCGAGGTCTGCTTCTCTCTGAACAGCTCGAAAATCTTGGTTATATCAATCAGTCGTATCGCGGGCTTCATCATACACGCTCCGCGAATACCCACTTGCGGGCATTGAAATAAGCATATCCGCCGACAGCCACCAGAATGCATATTATCGCGCATACGCCGAGCATGCCGTAATCCAGTGGCACGCTCTGAATTTGTAAACCTCTCGCGCCTCCATGAAATGCCGGCAGCAGCGTCTTGCGATAAGCCTCAGTCAGCATATTCAGCGGCAACAACAGATAGAGCTTAAACAGCAGCGTGCGGTGCACATGCGGCAAGCCGGCATAGACCAGTTCCGATACATACATCACCGGAGTCAGGTAGAAGAGCACATTCAAGAGGACCGTGAGCAGATACTTCGTATCCTCAAAGAAGACGTTCAGGCACGATACCACAAATGTCAGCCCTACCAGCAGCAGCGTTTCCAACAGGACCAATACAGGCAGCCATGCCGCGCTGTGAGCGACAGGCGCGCCATGCAGGAATATTTGATAGAAGAGCAGATATGCAAAGAACACCACCAGTGCCAACATGAAGTGTATCAGGTTCGCAATTACGACCGACAGCGGCAGGAGTTCCCTGGGGAAATAGACTTTTCTGAGCAGATCGCGGTGCATCAAAATGACCTGGCTGGAGTCCAGCAGAGCCATCTGAAAGAAGACCCACGGGAGGTAGCCCACCAGCAGATACGCCGAGTAGTTGGGTATATCCAGCCGCATTATATATTTGACCACGATCGTTATAGTCGCCACCTGCACCAGCGGATTCAGCAGCGACCAGAAGAACCCGAGCACCGAGTTCTTGTACCTCACCTTGAGGTCTCGTATCACGAGTTGCTTGAGCAGGTCTTTATATTTTAGTGATTCTTTTATCTCTTCAATCATAGTTTATCCAGTCGCATTTTCACGGAAAATGCGATTCATAATAGCATTTTGTTCTGCAAATTATGCTCACCAACATGGTTGAGTATACGTTCAGGAGGTCGAAAAGTCAAAAAATCAGGCAACAGGGAATAGGTAACAGGTAACAGGAAATGTCATTAATGAGGTGAGACCTCCAAATTCCGCTCCTATAGATCGTGCGCGATATCCGATCGCGTGCGAAACAGAACCTCTGGACTTCAAATCCTCAAGTTGTAGTTTGTTCCCAGTCTTACCCGTAGGGGTGAAGCATTTGCCGATCACATTAGGCGGGCTGTTGGAATTTCGCCGCAAATGCTTCGTCCCCAACTGATGTTGTAAGCGGACTGTTACTTGCCGATCATTCTGCTAGCCTGTGCGATGAGTTCTCCAATAGGATCTTCAGACGGAATCGGCACTTCTTCCTCGCCGTATTTTTGTCTGAGGATGTTGGCTTAGTATACATAGCAAAGAGGTCACAGTCAAACACACCGTTAATATGCAGAATCCGTCTCATTTTACAATATTTAGCTGAGTCTCTTTATCGCACCCGGAAATGTTTAATACCATAAACTAAATGCCTGCTCATTGGCACAATTATTGCATAGCTTGTTTCCTAGTAATTGTACGGTTATGTACGCTACCAACAAAAAGCCAGGAGACAATATGAACACTCAGAAAAGATCAGGCTGCTTGCGTGCAGCATCTTTGATTGTCGTGATAGTAACACTTCTTGCAGCGAGTTGCATCTCGGCATGGGCGTCTGTCAGCGCTTATACGGCTGAGTCCGCGGATTTCTATCCGGGAAACACAGGAGTTACAATCCCGGGTTTTGATGAGTCACTCAGCCAATATGATCCCGGTACTGCGGGTGTAGCCACAGCTTCCTACAACTACCCAACTCAATCGGGAGACGATCCGCCTCCTCCGTTTTTTTATGCTGGTGTAGACACGGTTACTGCAGACAAAGGCTACAGCACCTATGCATATGTCAACGAATCCGCCGGTATCCTAAAGGCTTACGCGTCTACATGGCTGCAGGTAAGGGGCGCTATGACTTCCATGATCAACATCAACACCCATGCCGGCGCCAGCGCTGAGATTTCCGATACTATCATACTCTCAGCGCCTGCAACCCTCTTGCTGTCGGGTAATGTCAGCGGTTGTCTCGGCGGCAGCTCTAATTATTCCAACTATGATGTGTTCCAAAAGTATATATGGACGCCGATGAGTGTGGATTCATGGGTTCGGTTCAGCTACAGAACGTCTGGAGAAGAGGGGTCAAGCAGTCAGGGCTTTGAAGCCTATTTTGACCAGGCGGGAAACATATCAAACCCATTCTCAGTTCCCATCTATCTCCCTGCCAATACACCGATAACTGTCTCAGCAGGGCTTAACATTACGACTACAGTGGATCCTGACACCAGCACTATCCTTGGGGTGAGCTGGCGCGACAAAGTTGGTCCTCTAACCAGCATTACGGGCAACATATGGGCCGATTTTGCCAACACCATGGATTTCGGCATCCAGGTGCCTGATGGGGTAACAGTGACCTCCGAATCCGGATTGCTTCCACTCCAGACGGCAGCCGTGCCCGAACCTTCTGCCCTGCTGGCTCTTGGCTCCGGCCTTGGCTTGCTGGGCACATGCTTCAGACGCAGACAGTAAAGAGGTTATCCGGCATTTGACCTGTTCAAATGGGGGGCATATGTCCCCCCATTTAATGTACTAACCATACCCTTAACTAATGCCTCACATAGTTGCGCCCGTCGAGGGTCGGCTTCATCCAGAGGTTATAATCATGTTCGGGCAGTTCCTTAAGTCCGAGCCTGGTCGGGTCGCCCGTGTTAAGTGCTGGGTCTTTGATCGCAATTGCCAAAGTTATGGTTGTCCTTTGTTGTCACCGTTTATTTGCTTAGCCAGAGCTTCAGCTTCAGCGAGACTGCCGAATCCTGTTATCTCGAACCTGGTGATATGCATCGCTTGTAATATAACCGGAGCAGAAATCAGCCTGCCGTTGGCAAAAACACCTGTACACTCGCCAATATGCTTGCCGGTGAAATCAGCAAACACTTGTGCGCCGCGCTCAGTAAACTCAGCATTCAGAGTCGGCTTTCCGTCACCTTTTCTTATCTGGGCCTCGGCATTCGGAAGCAGGTCATTGGTTGTGATAACCGGAGGATTTTGTTGGGGGTTAACTATTTTGTCCATGATCTCCTTTGGCTGCTTTGCGCTGTCAATCGCTTCTGTTGTGCCGTTAATTACACGTTCAAAGATATAACCTTCACCTGCCTGCTTTGGAGCAGTTACCCGCCAGGTTCCGTGAGTTGTATCCGGCAAGAGGTAAATCTGCAGCACTGAAGAGTCTCTCTTGACCACTTCGCCGCTAGTGGAAGCGACCTCGCTTGATGCAGGGCTCGTGGTGCCGTTTGCATATATCATGTGTCCCACTACCAGAGACGCGGCGAGAATGCTCAACGCAAGAGCGGCCTTCCCAAGGCCGGTACCCAAAGCAGCTTTTGCAGTCGCAAAGAAACCGCCTGACAACGTCGTTGTCCCGATCCCCGAGACCGCAATCTTGCCGATCGCTGCCGCTACTGAAGCCGGGACCGATGCCTTTGCGCTCTCTGTGAGAAGAACGGTGAGCGCACCTACCGTCAACACAACTCCGGACTTCTTTAGCTCTTCGCGAAGAGAGTCTATTGCCCGGTCAAGGTATCGAGAAATTGTCGACTGGTTGATGCCTAGAATAGCTGCAGTTTCTGCCTGCGTCAGCCCTTGGAAATAGTGTAATACTATCGGCTCACGCAGCTTATCCGGCAGTTTGTCCAGCGCTTCATCGACAATCGGCACTATTTCTGCCCACCCAGGCTCAGACCGGTTGTCATTCGCGTTAACAGCCGCCTGCTCATATCGCCTGCGTACAGTATCCTTGCTGACGGCATTGAGCGCGCGGTTTTTTGCCACTTTATGCAGCCAACCGGGCAGGCATGACCTTACGGTTCCAGCTCTTCGCGCAAGCTCCAAGAAACAATCCTGAGTGATGTCTTCGGCTTCTTGCGTATTGGCGGTAATGCGAAGACACGTGCTATAGACCAGCCGCACGTAACGTTTTGCCAGTTCTGCGAAAGCCTCCGCGTCTCCTGTTCTGGAATATCGCTCCAGTAGCGCCATGTCGTTTTGCATCGCGTATCCTCCTGGACCGCTGAGGTGAATTGCGGTCTCTCGTAATATAGACATGCGCCGGTAGTTATTTTATGCAAATATGTTAGCCGTCCTCATAGAGGAATCCTATGCCCGTCTGCTGAAATTTCAAAATCTGCGGATGAGAATACTGGGAATTGCGATGTAGGGGCGAAGCATTTGCCAGTCGCATCTGGTTGGCCTTTGAAATCTCGCCGCAAATGCTTCACCCGCTGAGTTTAGATATCCGGGGACGAAATCATACCAGTGTCGATCAAAACAGCTCGTCCAAAAGTCTGTAGTATACACCCTCACATTTTGCACAAGGAAAGTAAATTGTGAAGGCGTTTGAGCAGCCGATCTTCACCTGCTGCCATTCGCGGCCTGCTATTATGCAACGAAGCTCACTCGGTGCAGCATCCAGAATTGTGGTGCAAATATCGGGTGTTGGCATAATGCTTTTGATCTTAACCTTGTCCAGGCAGATTGTCAATCTTCGATATATCCACCCATCTCAAAGCGCCAGTCAGCTTGTGGCGATACGTCGACAACTGTAAAATATAAACTATACTCTGTGTGCATGCCGAACTATTATAGACGCAGAGTTCGTATTCAATACGTCTGTGCTGAATTCCGCTCTCAGTTATTTTAAGGAATAAATATGACACCAAGCGAATTGAAAGAGATGCCGCGCCGCTCGGAGTATAAACGACCCGAGCCATGTCCACCGGAGAATATTCCTCCATGCCCGCCTGAAAGGGCAAAACGAATCAAGACTTTTCTTGCCAAGCAGTGGAAACGGCTCATTCAACTGGCAGTGGTGCTGTCCATATCATTCGCCTTGTATGAGTATGTAGCGCTGCCGAATCCGGTCAATGTCGCAGTGGTGAAGACCGTGACCACCACCGAGACAATCGGCGCCACCGGCAAAATCCGGGGCAATAGAGTGGCCGATCTGGGTATGGACAGTTCGGGAATCATCAGCAGCATATATGTCAAAGAGGGCGACCATGTCAGTGTGGGTACACCCATCTTATCGCTTTCCCAGCCCGAACTTAGGGCAAGTTCCGATGCAGCCTTTGCGGGCCTTGAGAGCGCGAACGCTGAACTCGCCCGAGCGAGCAGAGGTCCACTTCCATCCGAAATTCGTGAAGCCAGAGCCAATCTTGCGCAGGCAAGCTCCGTCGGTCAGGCTAGAATAGCTCAGGCTCAAGCCAAACTCAGAACAGTGAGGCGCGGCCCACGCTCTCAAGAGATAGCTGAAGCGAACTCCGAACTCCAGCGCAGACAGGATATCCTTTCCAAAGCACAGCTCGACTACAAGCGTCTGGACAAGCTCGTCAAACAGGGTGCTGTCTCTCAGTCTCAGCTCGATGACGCTAAGACCGCAGTCGATACCTCCAGGGCAAGCGTCGATGCCCAAAAGGCCCGCGTGAGCCTGCTTAGGGAGGGTGCGACCTCCGACGAGATAGCCGAGGCGAATGCAGCTCTAGCAGAGGCCAAAGCGAGCCGCGACACCAACGTTGCTGCTGCAAAAGAGCGTCTGAACACACTGCTTTCCCAACCTCGACGTGAAGATATAACAGCCGCCCGAGCGAAAGTCAACCAGGCGCGAGCCGAGTATGAGCGCGCACTGGATATGTCCTCCAAGTCGGAGCTTAGAGCGCCATTTACCGGCGTAGTGGCGGATATTCCGGTCGAGCAGGGTCAATCGATCTCACCCGGCCAGAAGCTCGTGGTCCTTCATGAGATGACAAGACCTGTGATTGAAGTCGAGACTGATGAAGAGAACCTCAGCACCCTTGCCGTCGGTCAGAAAGCGATTGTAACCGCAGACGCATTCCCCGGCCGCGAACTCAGCGCAGTCGTGACCGATCTTGGCTCAAAGGTCAACTCAGAGCGCGGGACCATCCAGGTCCTGCTTACCCCCACAAGTCACGTGACCTGGCTCAGGCCCGATCTCACGGTGGACGTCAACGTAATCACCCAAAAGTCTGCCCGGCGGATCATACTCCCGGCGGATACGGTGACTCGTCACGGCGGCGGTTCGGCGGTGTTCGTCGTAAGGCATGGCAAGGCTGTTCCCGTCCGTGTGACTGCAGGTGCAGTCGGCAGCGCAGGCGTAGTCGTGACCGGTAATCTCAAGGATGGCGAACTGGTGGTCCGCAACGCAGACAATGTCACCGCCAATTCCGATGTTCAGCCGAACCGGAGGCGCTAGTTGAGCAAATTTGAACTGAGGGTCGCCTGGCGGCATCTGCTTACCAGCCATGGCCAGACCGAGCTCACAGTCGGAGCAGTGGCGGTAGGCGTGCTGCTGGTAGTCTTTCTCTCTTCGCTGATCAACGGCCTGCAGATAGGTCTTATAGATGACGTCGTCGGCTCGATCCCGCATGTCAGTGTCGAGGCCGATACACCCGGCGCAAAACCGCTGTGGCAGGTTCCGGGCCAGGGTGGGGTAGGCGGCATGGTCGTTACCAAGATCGAGAAGATGTCCACCCAGAAGCGCAAGATCGCGCAGTGGCAGCGGGTGTGCCGCACGATCCGCGCTCTGCCCGATGTAGCGGGTGTCGCGCCGTCAGCCGAGGGCAGCGGGTTTGTGAGCCGCGGCGCCAAGACCATGGGCGCGATCATCATAGGCGTGGTCCCGTCGGAGCAGATCAAAGTCCTCTCACTCAAAAATAGAGTCGTCGAGGGTGACTTCAATGCAGTCGACAGCCAGAACGCCGCAATCGGAATCAAGCTCGCCGACGATATCGGTGCAAAGCTGGGCAGTCGCATCAGGCTCGTCTCAGATCAGGGGATCATCCAGACGTTCAGGGTCGCATGCCTCTTTGACATGGGGATCGACCAGGCTAACGAGTCCTGGGTCTATACAGGTCTGTCCGCAGCACAGGCTATGTTCAACATCGGCAAGGATGTCACTACCCTAAACGTGCGCGGCAGTGGCCTTTTCGATGCCCAGCGCATAGCCGATGAGATCAGGAGCTTCTCGCCGCTGATGGTATCGAGCTGGATGGAGTCCAACAAGGCCTTCCTCGACACTCTGCGTGCACAAAATACCGCCGCCGCGATTATCCAGGCTATGACCCTGCTCGCATCCGCGTTCGGGGTTGCCAGTGTGATGATCGTGTTCGTGGTCCAAAAGTCGCGCGATATAGGTATCCTCAAGAGCATGGGCGCGACAGCCCGGCAGATCCGAAAGATATTCGTGCTCGAGGGGCTGGGTGTAGGGATAGGCGGAGCGGTCCTGGGCTCGGGGATCGGCACGGGGCTCTGCTTCCTGGTGACCAATATCCAGGTCCCCGGCGAGACGTTCGGCGGCAGGCAGGCGACAATCGTGCCTATGAGCTGGGACATCCGGTATGTGCTGCTGGCCTCGGCTGTGGCAATCATAGTCGGGCTGCTGAGCAGTGTAGTTCCCGCGATGCGCGCCTCAAAGCTCGACCCGGTGGAGGCTATAAGACGTGGATAGTGTAGTGCAGACCGTAGATCTGGTCAAAATATACGGCGACGGAGTGGGGACGATGGCCCTGCGAGGGGTCAATTTCAGAGTGGAGCCAGGCGAGTTTGTGGCCGTGGTCGGCGCATCAGGCTCGGGTAAGAGCACGATGCTCAATATGATCGGCGCACTGGACAGGCCCAGTTCCGGCCATGTCATAATAGACGGCTGCAACACCTCGACCCTTGATGACGAGGGTCTGGCGGCACTTAGGGGCGACACCATAGGCTTTATCTTCCAGTTCCACTATCTGCTGAACGAGTTCACCGTGCTGGAAAACGCCATGATGCCTCTCTCGATCCGCAAAGGCACCCCGACCAAGGACGAACTGGAATGGGTCAAGCACCTGCTGGCGCGTGTGGGCCTGGCAGAGCGCATGAAGTGCCGCCCGAGCCAGCTCTCCGGCGGTCAGCAGCAGCGCGCGGCTATCGTGCGGGCGCTCGCCAACCGTCCAAAGTTGATTCTTGCAGACGAGCCCACCGGCAACCTCGACAGCCAGAACGGCGCGCTGGTCTTTGACATGCTCCGAGACCTCAACTCGCAGCTTGGGATCGCGTTTATGCTCGTCACGCACGATGACCGCCTGGCGCAGGAGGCCGAGAGGATAGTGATGGTGGAGGACGGGCAGATTGTGGCCGACTACGACGTAGACAAAGTGGCCGAAGAGATAGACGGGCAGGCGTCTGCGTAGGTATCGGGAAGGGGCTTTCCTATACAACAAATTTACAAATATATCAAAACGAACTGAGCGTGAAATTTGAAATATTGAGCGTGAGGAGTTCGTTTTGGCTGTTTTTTTTATATCTGTAATTCCTTCCTCCTGCAAAGATGCTTTGAGAGCGTATGCTCCGAAGCGGCTGCACGGGGCTTCGGGACATACGTCCGCGAAGCATATGGCGCTGAGATTGTTCTCTCATGATTATAAGACGACAACTCGACCAAAATGTGGTTAACAGACCATGGTATTTTAGTTAAATGTTGTTCACGGGTTGTGAATGGGTGATGGGTGTCAGGTGTCGGGTGCTGGACTTGGGCTAGCTGATGGTCCGGGATTTGAATCCCGGATCTGTGTGTCAGGGACTTGAGTCCCATTTCCAGCTTTCATTGCCAAACACGACAGTATCGCGGTTCGGCGGATTCGGCAGCGGGGCTGGTGTAAATTGGGATGTGCTGCGCTAGTAAAATTAATAATCCTCTTTTTTATTACATAACTTGCCTGCCGGTAGAGCTGGACCATATGCCCGCAATCTCACCATTAAATCAAAACATAGCCCATAAATACCTCCAGCAGTCACCAATGTATTGTTTGGTATGTGACCAAATCTGTATAATGAAAACATATGCCACAATATAGGTATACATGCATCCAGCCTGTCTACAACTTGACATATATAGAATAAACAACTAGAATAATATTCTATGGTCTAGACCTCAGCTTTGGCAATGGCCTGTAGTTAGCGCAAACTCAGGCGATTTGTATTTATCTCTTCTGCATATTAGACATTCCGTATATTGGCAGAGAGTCTCGAAAGGGGGCGGTTTCCAGCATGGAAATCGGTGACGCAGTATTACATCCAAGATATGGTATTGGGACCATAGAATCAATTGAGGGACGCCTGGAAGATGGCAAAACTCGAGATTATTACGTTATTCCTAAACCATCCATTTCCTCAACAATACTAGTGGCAGTAGAGGCGGCAGATGAACTCGGAGTGCGGCCGCTGGCCACCACTGAAACACTCAAACAAGCAATAAGTATCCTCTCCGGCGAAGCCGATGATACCGATCTTTGTGCTGAAGAGCAAACAATAAGATGGAGTGATCCGATTGATCTCGCACGTGCTATCCGATATGGTGTGATCCAACCTAAACAACGTTATCCAAGGACAAGTATGCAGCGTCAGCTGAAACATGCCAAAAAGTTACTTGGCGAAGAGCTGTCTGCTGTACTTGGTATGTCCGAAGAAAGCATTACTGCATTAGTCAATAGAACAACAGCTTAGGTTTTTAGCAGAGGGAATATGTCCTGATGGACTATGTCCCCTCTGCTTTGTTTTGTACAATGTGTGTTATCCCTAAAGGTTTGTCCGAATTGCGCAAGAAGAATTATCCCACCTAGATTATCCACAACAACAGGACACTATTGATGGTCTTGGATTGGCTGCTGCACGAAGCAACAATACGCTTGGCCAATTACTGCTCGCTGATATCGCTGCTGTTGTTGCGTGGGACCAGGAGCCTTACAGGCATACCTGAAGGGTTGGGGATCGCACGGAGTATGCCGGTCACCTTCACAAAACCGGATGGAGTATAAAGCAGGCCCGGAGGCATCAGCACTGCAAGCCCTGAGGATGCGCTGTTCTGAGAGGTTGTGAAGCCATCCTTGAGGTTGGAGCCGTCGTTTATCCAGAACACCGTGCCCAGGGGCGTCTCGCCGGAGCCTGTAACCATTCCCCATGTTCTAATCAGCTTGCCTATGGATGATGCGCCTAATGAGCTTATAGGGGATGGCACGGATGTGTCGTCATAGACAGCGGGTTGATCGCCGAAAACCGAGCCTCCGGATGCGCTGTTGTTCATACCCAAAGGCTTGGTCGCATTGCCAGTATCCCCCGTGTAGGCCGAAATTACGTCAGGCTCAAGCACAAGTTCGGAACCATCCAGCAGGCTTGTCTTGCCGTATATGTCCGTGCATTGCCCTATAGAGTATGCGGCATTGCCCGACGCCAGCACTCCGATTCCTGCCGTGCGGTCATCCTTTTGGACATAGAACATATTGAGTTTGCCCGAGGGCGGACGGAGGTCGCCTGTAACTATCGCGTTAGTCATAAACACCCGGCTCCCGGCAGGCGCTGATTTGGCTTGAGCGACGTTGACCGCATTTTCTGTCAGTGAGGTTAGAAGCTGCGCCCTCGCCGCGCGGAAAGTCGCCGGGTCGCGCGTGTAGCTTGTCCATGAAGTCACCACCGAGTCACATATCAACCGTGCCCTGGTCGGGTTCGACTTCTCGAGGAGCTTTAATAGCTCATAGTCTTCGATCCCATCTCGCAAGGCTTCGAGCCTGATGGAACTCATCGGGCCGTTTGCGCCCTTATAGACTATATGCGAATCACCGGGAGGGCTGAATGCAGTGGTGGTGGAGCCGTAGTTGGCCTCGATCTTGGTAAAAGGGTCCCCATGCCAGGCGTTGAAGCCCCAGTGCAGATAACCGGGAATCTTATACTTATAGTTAGCCCAGTGCAGCAGCCGCGTATCGATCAGAGGGAAATCGACGAACCTGTTCATATACAGACCTTTGGGTGTCAGACAGGTGTATATCCAGACCTCATCGCCGGCAGTTTTTCTCTGCTCATAGAAGGTCGAATTGGCGGCATAATCCTGAGGCTGCGGGACCCATATGTTGATTGCGCCCACGAGGTTGGTGGTCATAACCGCATCGACAATCTTGAGGCGTGGGGCGTATTGATGCACTATTGCCGCCACGTTTCTATAGCTTGCCGCGCTCTGCGAAAGCGGTTCATCGCCAACGTGCTGGATATACATGTCGATCCAGCCCTTATCGATAAGGTGCTGCTGAAGCGCGGGCAGATATACAGAGTAGAATGCTCTGGCCTGATCTGATGTTGCTATTACGTTATACGGCCTGACGTTATTGCCGCCGGTGTCGTATATATCGGGATACCACACATAATAATCCGTGCCCTCCCAGGATTTTCTGCCGGAGAGGTGTCCGCCCTCGATGATGTCGAGCGCGCCCGCGTCAATAAACGTCTGGACCCATTTATCGAACCGCTCGAAGTCTTTTTCCGAGAATGTCAGGTTTCCATTGTCGTCTTGATGACCCACAATGAGTTTATTTAACCGCGTAAGATGCACATTCATTCGGTGGCTTGCCATACACTGAGCGTAGGATGACACCAGGTTCCAATATTTCGTGGTCCATAGAGAAGTGTTGTAGTAATCCGCTATAGGGTCATAGCTGAGCCAGTTGGTGCATTTGAACGTGCGTGTGCTGGGCAATATTGCTGAGGCCACATCTATGACCAGTGGAACCGATATCGACGCGCCGTCGCCGGTTATTGTCACGGTTCCCGTGTAGGTCCCGGGTTTTGTATTAAGGGGGACATGTATCGTAAGCCATATCGGCTGGTTGTTGGGCGCTGTTACTGAAACGGATGTCGACTCCAGCAGCGGATCCGGAAAATTGGCTGGAGCTGTGGCTACAAGGTTCTCCGACGGTGTATACGGCGTGCCGTGCTCGACGGGTACATACCCCACGAAGTTGAGCGATACCGCCGGTTTTGGGCTTGCCGGGCCCGATATCGTGCCTACGCTTGCGGTGAGTGTGGTTATATTGGCCGTTGGCGTAACGACAATCTGTGCGCTTTCATACTCGTTTCGCGCGGCAACCACGTGTATTTGGGTCGGCGTGCTCGATGGCTGTGCGGTGTTTTGCATAATATTGACGAGCGGATCGGATACCCATACTTGGAAGTTGGCGCTTGCATAGGCTATCTGGGCTGCAATTGTAAGCAGCATTACTACCGGAAATAATATCTTGCGCATCACTTATCACCTTTGATGTGAAATTACTTCCATTTTACTATTACTCTTCTCCATGTTTGCCTGTAAATCATCCTGATTTAACTATTACAATGGGTTGTGCGGATTAATTTACTGCTTTAGTCCCCGTGCGCCGACTGAAAAGAGGACGCTATTTACGCTCAATTTAATCCGCATTATGTGTATTACTATTATCTTCAGCTTGATTTTGATATAATTTGAGCACAGAGTATGAGTAATAGCTCAGAAATCATGAGAAAAAAGCCAAGTTGCTTCGGCAGCAATTCGTTTATTTCAACGTTATGGTATTGACAGACACCGCTGCCGAAGCCGCCGGAGAGTCGTACCTGTCAACTCTGAGCTTTTACAGTATAATTTACCCTGAACATGACTGAAAGAAGACGGAGTATGTCTAACGATTTACGAGTAGGCACGCTGGAATACACAAAGCGCGGCCTTGTAATGGTTTTTATTTGGCTGTTGTGGGGTGACTTCTGTTTTACTTTGATGGAGACGGTAGAGCCGGCGGTTCTGCCGTTTATGCTTAAAAGCCTCGGCGCTTCCAATCTGATCATTTCTACCTACATCAGCACTATCGCAAACGCGTTCAATCTTACCGTATGTCCTGTGGTAAGTTTTATGAGTGACAGATACCGCAGCAAACGGGGCAGGCGAATTCCATACCTGGCTTTTGCTACACCGTTCGTGGGCTTATTCCTGATATTGACCGGTTTCGCCAGGCCAATCGGCAATTACTTCTTTACTCACTACTTCCATCACAGTGTTTCTTCAGAAGCGGCGCTTACTATAGGCCTGTTAGCTGTTTTGGTGGCGGGCTATCAGTTTTTCAATATGATAGTCGGCTCGGTATACTACTATCTGTTCAATGATGTGGTTCCCGAAAAGCATCTTGGCAGGTTTATGGCATTCTTCAGAGCAGTTGGAGCAATTGCAGGCTCTTTATTTAGTTTCTTTGTCTTTCAGTATGCCAGGAATTACTCATCAGAGATATTTATCTGGTTCGGCATCATTTATATTATCGGCTTTATGATGATGTGCATGAAAGTCAAAGAGGGTGATTACCCTCCTCCTCCCGAGATGGAAAAGAGCAGAAACTCTACATTTGCTGGGATCAAAACTTTCTTTAAGGAGTCTTACTGCCACAAGTTCTACTGGTATTTCTATCTGTCGGGTTCGTTCTGGATGGTATCGCTTGCAGTAAATACCTTTGTAGTATTCCGGAACCTCGATATCGGGCTGACCATGAAGGAGATGGGGATCATTGGCGGTGTGGCCGGTGTGGTCACGACTGTGCTGTTGATCCCGGCAGGCTATTATGCCGACAAAAACCACCCGATACGGGTCGGTATTACGGCTATGACCTGGACTCTGATATTTGTTCCGTTGAACGCTATCTTTTTGCTGCACATGGGCCACCACATGGTTTTAATACTGACCATTATAACCACAGCTATTACTCTGCCGGTAAATGCGGTTTTGTATGCATCAGAGCTGCCTTTGTTTATGAGGCTGCTTCCACACACCAGATACGGCCAGTTTTCCAGCGCCAATGCTGTTGTCCGCTCAGCTATGATGATGGTTGCCGGAGTTTTATGCGGAAGCTATATGGACTGGCTGAAGTACTTCTTCATGCATCACTTGCACATTGGCGGCGATTATTATTATCGGCTGTTCTTTTTCTGGATACTGGTATTCGGCGGCCTGGCGCTATTTTTCAGGGTAAAGCTCTATAAACTCTGGCTGAAGTTCGGAGGGGATGACAACTTCCTGCCGCCCAGGTTTGAGGAAGACGAGCTATCATTCAGGAAGATGCACTCTCACATCGAAGAGGATGCGGGCTCTGCGCTTGCCTCTGAAAATGCTGAATAGACACAAATAAGCCCGGCACACACAGCGCCGGGCTATTTTTATAGGCTTCTGAGAAAGCGCACAGCCATGGCTATGTCGTCAACCGGGTTTTCGCCGACTTCTCTTTCGATCACAAAGAATCCGTCATAACCAATATCTTTCAGGGCTTTGAGATAGACTGGGAAATTGACCGAGCCTTCTCCAAGAGGAACCTCAAGAGGACTGCCGTTTTTGATGATCCCATCCTTGGCATGGGTATGCACTATATAATCTGCCAGAATGCCTACACCGCCGATCTGATCGAAACCGCTCATTACCAGGTTTGCGGGATCGTAGTTTACTTTGATGGAATTGTGTTTAATGGTGTCGAGGAACTGTTTCATAAGAGCCGGTTCTTCAGGCCCGGTCTCGGTTGCCAGGCAGACGCCGATCTTGTCGCCGTATTCGCCAAGTATATCGAGCGCATATCGCATTACACGCCATTCTGACGAGCCCGGGTCGTCCGGTATCTTGCCGATATGTGTCTGCACGATTGTGCAGCCAAGAGCCCTTGTGATATCCATGATGTGCTTTGTCCGAGTTATCCGCTGCTCGACATCACTTTCATCTGTGAACTCATGTCCGCCGAGGTCTCCGCAGACTGAGCTTATCTGCAGCCCGTATGATTCGACCAGCTTCCTATACTCTGCTGCGCTGCTTTCAGTGAGTTCCTCTATGCATAGCTCACCCCGCACATCGGAAAGCTGAACTCCGTCCAGCCCCAGTTCTTTGCATTTCGCAAGTGAGTCTTTTAGTCCCAGCCCAAAAGAACTCAGGAAAGCTCCGATTTTCATTTTGCCCCCCTCTGGAACGATCCCCTCCAGGTAAGATACCTGGAGGGATTTTCTAACTGGCGTTTGTGCTAAGAGTTCTGCTCGTATACCGAGAAGATCACTTCCGCGCATCGCAGGCCGTCATTAGCCGTGATCGCAAGCGGATGCTTGCCGCTCATAGCGCCCAGGAAATGATCGATCTCCTCATTGAACCCGTTTGAGGAGGGCAGCTCGATAGTCGTCCACTCGCTCTCGCCTGTGGGCTTGTACTTTACGTTAGGTCCGGCGTTGTAGTCGAAGGTCATGCGGCCCTTGGTCCCGGAAATGTCGATATACGCGACCCAGTCACCCAGCACGAAACCGCTCTGTATGTTACCCATAGCGCCGTTTTCTGTCGAGACGCAGATCATGCCTGCATCCTCGACATCCGTGCTCTTGAAGTGTCGTGAGATAGCCCCGTTCTGGTTCTTTATCTCTCCCACGATGAACCTGAACAGATCGACCGAATGGCTGCTTGTATCCAGCAGACATCCGCCTCCAGCGATACTCTTCTGGGTGAACCATTTACTCTCCATCTCGAACATCGGCCCGCCGAAGGCGTTATTGAAGACCACCACATCGCCGATCTTGTCTTCGGCAATCATCTCTTTGAGCTTGATGTTAGCCGGAACGAATCTGTGCCTGAACGCAGGCATAAAGAGCGCCTTGCTCTCATCGGCTGCCTTTTTGATGGCGCGAGCGCTTTGGACACTGTGAGCCATCGGTTTTTCGCAGATGACGTTTACGCCCGCTTTAAGAGCGTAAACCGCCGGCTGCTCATGAAAGGCGGGTGGGGTGCAGATGCTTACCACATCAGGTTTCGCCTGGTCGATCAGCGTTTTGAAATCCGGATATACTGTGGCTCCAAGATCGGATGCGAATTTTGTTGCCGCCTCTTCGCAGACATCCGTCACTGCGATAACTTCTGCGCCGGCGGCTTTATAGCCATCAGCATGAAACTTTGCAATCCCGCCGCAACCTACTATTGCCGCTTTATAAGCCATCTTAAGCCTCCTTGCCCGCTAATCTGGTGGGTACCCACTTGTTATGGTTTTTGGGGTCATTAGTTATATCAAGGATTTCTCTAACCGTCAACGACTCCTCGCGCGGGATGGTCGGCTCGCCCTTTGCGAAGAAGTCCATGATATGCTTTGTCTGGGTCACAAATATCGGTGAGTTGACGCTAAGAAATTGAGATTTCTTTTCGGTAGTGAGCACAGCCATATACGGCACTTCGATGTTCACATAAAGATACGCCGTTGCAGTTCGCCCGCCTGCAAACTTCATATCTACCTGGCTGAACTGCTTGTCTCCCCAGCGCATTACATGAGTTACATCCGAACCCATAGTGGAGATGATCCCCTCAACAGGGTGTATGCTGTATTCTTCGAACGAGCTTCCGCCGCCCCACATGGACATGTGCTTGATGCCGCTCTTGCCCACTTCGTCGACCACTGCCTTGAACTCATCGCAGAAACGCAGAGCGGAGGTGGTTATTATCGAAACGCCGTTTTTGTCAGCCAGTTCGAATATCTTCTGCGCCGTTGCAAGGTCGGGTGCGAATGTCTTGTCAATAAAGGTTGTCTTGCCCAAGGGCAGAACCGCTTGGGCCATCTCAAGGTGCACTTCAGGATTGCTGGGAGCAAGCACCATTATGTAGTCGCACTTTTCGGCGAACTCTTCAAATGACTCGGCGTAAGGGATGCCGGTTTTTTCTGACCATTTGCGTCCCTCTTCCGGGAACATGTCTTTGCAGACTGCAATCTCGTAGCCGCTGTCCGGAAGATTATCTCTCATAATTTCAACGTAAGTGTTGGCATGCCAATTTTCCAGCTTGTAATCGTAAAATCCTATTCTCTTTACCATATAGGACCTCCTCAAGGTTATCACAAAACCTAAGTATAACACGAGGTTAAGTCTGCTGCACCTATGCATTGCCGTAATATGCTGAAAATCGTGAAGTTGCCAGATATGAAAATGTGTCTTATAATGCTAATAATTGCCGCTAATTCAGAGAATGCATATGGGACGAGATTACTATCACCACGAACTCCTGTCTGTCAGTGCGGATCGCGATATCAAGCCGTTCCCGATATATGTCGGCGACGTCTTGCATTCGCCCGATGATCAGGTTGGCCTGCATACACACGGTCACTACGAGTTCAGCCTGTTTTTGACTGGAGAAGTGGACGTGGTGATAGGCCAAAAAGAATATGTTCTGTATCCTGGTGATGTGCTGGTTACAAAACCGGGAGATATTCACCAGTTCAGTCCGAGGAGAAAAGAGGATTGGGGATTTCTATACTTCGG
Source organism: Armatimonadota bacterium (assembly GCA_039679645.1). Taxonomy (NCBI): domain Bacteria; kingdom Bacillati; phylum Armatimonadota; species Armatimonadota bacterium. Next base: position 33,970 of record JBDKUO010000037.1, on the reverse strand, counting down.
AATTGAGCTGATAACCCCCGAGGAACTTGGGTTTGCATATGTGAAGAACCGCCGAAGGCAGTTTCATGATTGTTGGGACCTTCAGCCTATGTTCGCTCAGATGCTTGATGAACTGAAGCAGTCCAACTTCGGCGCGCAGTACGTGGTAAGTGGGCTAATGACTCGAACCCTTTATTTTATCGGACGCAAGATAGTTCCGAGCGCCAGAGACCGCCAAGCCACATGCGAGGTGGTTGGAAAGGCAAGAGCCTATATTGACGCCAATCCTCGTCATGGATTGAGCTTAAAGCAAGTTGCGGATGCCTGCTTCCTAAGTGAATCTCGCCTCTCTCATGTTTTTTCCGAAAAGACCGGAATGACCCTCAGCGGCTACATCACGCATGTGCTCATGCACTCCGCGATCAGGATGCTGGAGGACACTCATAATACTGTCACAGGCATTGCCGATCGTCTCGGCTATCCGTCGCCTCAATACTTCAGCCGCGTCTTTAAGAAGTTCTGGGGCTACAGCCCGCGCGAGTGTCGCACAGCACTACGCAAAATGCATGGCGGCTTTAGTAAGCAGGTGTGGGGTGTCAAATGAGAACCGTTTAAGAAAGAGCTCAGTTATACGGGAAAAATTGCCCGCTGTTTTTTCGCCGATTTTCTCGCTTATTGTAGGAGAAGGAAAATCGGCGAAAAGGAAATCCCATGCTACAATACAATCATAATGCGCGTATAACTGAACTCACTCCCGTTTAAGCCGCTTTCTGATCCAGCAGATTGGAGGAAGGCAGATCGAAAACGATTGTAAAGTGGAACGTCGAACCTTTGCCGACTTCACTTTCAACCCATATGCGTCCGCCCATAAGCTGCACAAGGTCGTGTGCGATTGCCAGACCAAGTCCAGTGCCACCGTAGTTTCTGGTCAATGAACCATCGGCCTGTTCGAACGGGAGAAAGATTTTTTTCTGTTTTTCAGCAGGGATGCCAATGCCTGTATCGGATATCGTGAAGTGCAGCGTTGTTTCCTTGCCGGATGTGGTTTCTGTTTCAGCATTTACCGCAATCTTGCCGCATTCGGTAAACTTGATTGCATTTGCCACAAGGATCATCATAACCTGGCGCAATCGCACAAGGTCGCCGACAAGGTTATTGGGCACATCATCAGTGACTTGCCGGGTCAGTTTCAGACCCTTGGCATCCGCTTTGGCAGCAAAGCAGGCAATCGTATCCTCCAGCACATTCCTTAGGCTGAAATCGATTGATTCCAACTCTTGCTTGCCGGCTTCTATTTTGGAAAAGTCGAGGATATTATTTATCAGGGACAGCAGTGTATCGGCGGAACATTTTACGTCCTGCAGATAATCACGCTGTTCATCCGTAAGTTGTGTGTCGAGGGCCAATTGGGTCATGCCTATTATGCCGTTCATCGGCGTGCGGATTTCATGACTTATATTGGTAAGGAATTCACTCTTGGCCTGACTTGCAGCCTCTGCAGTTTCCTTTGCCAGCCTCAGTTTTTCTTCGACTTCCTTGTGCTTACGGATATCGATGAAGTTTTCAAGCAGACACTTTCTGCCGTGTAGTGTGATTGGCACAACTGTCTTCAGAATAGGAACTTTTGCTCCATCGGCTGTCAGGCAGACCCGTTCGGATGAGTAGTCCACGGTCTGCCCGAGATCTGTGACAGGGCACTTGCCCTTCTGAGCAGGGCAGATAAAATGATGGCACTCATGTCCGATTATTTCTTCTTTTGATGCGCCGATCATGTCCGCGACAGTCGGGTTTGCATCAATTATCTCATGTGTATCAGCGTCAATAATTACAATTCCAATCAGGATCGAATCAAGTATTGTTTTAAGGTCTGCCGACTGTTGAATATACCTGCGTATGAGCGAGGCAAACTCTCCGAACTCGCTCCGGTCATGATCGAGCACACACAAAGGCTCCATCGATTGCGTGGTCATGGAATTCGACAGAGCTTTAATTGGGCGGCTAATCCAGTGATTGAGGCTGACGTAGAGAACAGACGCAATAAAAATTACAAAGGTATCAAATGCTATAAGAGTGCGGCTGCCTTGGCTTGCTTGGTTAGCCAGTTCCGCCGTCAGGGCCGAATGACTTATTTTGGCGGCATCCCGGATTGCTTCCAACTGTACAGATTGGTGCCAATGCCCTGAACCGATCATAAAGATCAGCAGTCCGGCCAGCACAAGTGATAGGAGTAATATACGCGCTCTGACGGAATACAAACGACACCTCTGTCGCAGGTCAAACCCGGCGGTATAACAGCTGCACCAAGAACCGGTTTACCAAGTGCTCAATATGATCAATTATCGGTTGTGCCAGACTATATGATTAGGTTTTGCAGTCTCAGTGGTAGAGCTTTTTCCCTGCCGACACGATGTAGAGCGGCTCCTGGTTTTTTGCGAGGCCGAGTGTAGCCGCGATCTTTGCTTGATCGAACCCGGCCATTCCCACACCGATAAGGCCGAGAGCGACTTCTTCAAGCAGCACGTTTTGCGCCGAGTGGCCGACTTCTATGCAGGCAAACTCTTTGGCTTTGTCCGCACCGAACTTCTCGCCGGTGACTTTGTAATCGGCAATATAGACAAATAACGCGGGGGCATTTATCATCTGGGGCTGGCTGCCGATGTTGGCACGCTGGTCACCCTGTTTGATCAGCTTCAGCTTGTGCCCTTCGGGTATATATTCGTAGACGCCTGCAGCCAGGTCTTTTACATTTGCCGCTACCAGGTATACCGCCAGCGGATAAGTAGCCATGGCCGAAGGCGCCGTGCGATGGCCTGTCGCCGGATCGGTAATTCCCTGAGCCGCCCACAATAGTTGTGATACCTGATCCATGCTGATCGGTTCGGATGCGTAGGTGCGCACGGACCGCCGCTGTTTTATCGCTTGCTCAACAGTAACTTTGGTGTCCATTTGCGGTTGTGGCAGCATGATATATCCACTATCTACCTTTTCTCCGCCGGATGCGAACGCGCAGCAGCACATCGTCAAAAGAGCCAGCACACAGTTCATCAATAATAATCGTTCGTTCATAACATACCTCCGTTGACTGCTAGATATTGGGTCACGATACGGAAGTCCTGACCCAGGACATTTTACTTTTCTTGATACGGCCCGGCGATTACCAGAGTCCCGTTATCTGGATGCAGATACTTCCTTGCGGCTGCGTTCACCTGATCGAGTGTTACCGAGCGATATATCTTAGAGTAGTTTTGCAGATAGTCCATACCCAGGCCGTAGAACTCAGCGTTCAGGAGTGTGCGAGCGACGCCCTCGTTGGTTTCCAGAGCAATCGGGAAGACGCCTATGATGAAGTTTCTCGCCTGGATGAACTTATCCTTGGGCACGCCGTTCTTTTTCATCTTCTCTATCTCAGCTTTGAGTACGCTAATTGCCTGGTCGGCGTTTTTGGGGTTGGTCCCCAGATAGACATACCACGGACCCGCGCCCAGAGTGGCGTCGAAAGTCGAATACACGTTGTAAACAAGCCCGCGCTTTTCGCGAATTTCAGTTCCCAGGATACTGCCGAGCGCTCCACCTCCGCCAAGCACCTGGTTCATGACCCGCAGCGCGTAGAAGTCGGGGTCAGAGCGTTTTACTCCTAGAGCGTAGCCGTAGAGCACATCCACCTCGCTCTTGTCCGCCATTGTGATCACTGTTTTCTTGGCTTGAGTCTGCGGCTGGATAGTCGGGATATCGATTACTGGGGTGGGACCGGTCGCGTTCCAGTCACCGAAGTATTTCTTGATCATCTCGGTGGCCTGCAGGCCGGTCACATCACCAACGATCGTGATGATTGTCGTGTCGGGCCGATAATAGGAGTTATAGAAGCTTATCAGATCGCTTTTGGTGATGTTTTTGAGCTCCTGCTGAGCCTGATCGACTGTCAGCTCATGATATGGGTGACCCTCCGGGAAAACATTATTATAAAACGCACGATATGCCATGGACTCCGGGGACTCTTTGCTCTGCTCAAGGGCAGATGCCTTTTCACTGACGGCCTTTTCAAACTGGTCCTGCGGGAAATTGGCATTGCGGAACTCATCGGAGAGGATATCGAGTATTAGTGGAAAGTCTTTGGTAAGCGATTTGGCGCTAAAGTCCATAGACTCGACTTCGGCCGAAGTGTCGATATTCGCCCCAACATACTCCACCTGTTTTGCCAGATCAAGAGCCGAGCGTGTCTTTGTCCCTCTGCCGACCATATCCGCCACAAGCGCAGCCGTTCCGCCTTTTTCTTTTGGATCGAAATAACTGCCGGCTTTGATATAGCCTGAGATCGCGACAGTCGGGTTGGAGTGGTTTTCCTGCACTATTACGACCAGGCCGTTAGGCAGCACTGTCCTATAAGGCCGCGTTATACTTTTGCTTACTGTGTTTTTAGTCGGCGAAGGCCTTGTTGCCGCGGTTTCAACCGCTGTGCCCGAGGTATAATGACACAGATCGGGCATGCGCTCATAATGCATTGGGCCTGCCGGCGCGCTGTTGCCGCCACCTGTGGAGCCGTTTGTCGGAATAAATGTCGCTTTGGTCATGTTGTCCGTTGCCAGATATTTCTGAGCCACTGCCTGCACCTGATTGGCTGTTACGGCCTTTATCCGAGGGACTAGAGTCTCAAGGTAATGCCAGCCTGCGACAGTGTTATAGTAACCGAGCTGTTCGCCCTGGTCAGAGACGCTGTCATTTTGAAAGATCACGTATGCTTCAAGCTGGTTTTTAGCAGCCTGCATCTCTTCATCTGTAGGCAGAGTCGATTTGAGTTTATCGATCTGGTTTATCAGCTCTTTTTCAAGCGAGTCCGCGTTGACACCGTTTCGCGCGGTCGCTCCAACAAAGAAGAGGCATGGGTCTTTGCGAAGACTCGCATTCGACCAGGCGGAGGTCGCCAGCCCGGTCTCGACCATAGACTGGTAAAGTCGGCTCGCTCTGCCGCCGCTCAACACCTGGTCCAGGACCATCAGCGGATATGAATCGGGGTCGGTGATGGATGGGATATGATAGGTCAGAATGATTCTCTGGGCGCTGCCCTCCTGTCTGATAACCACATCGCGCTCGCCTTTCTGAGGCGGTTCGGTTGTGTATAAAGGTCTGGGGAGCTGTTTTCTGGGCTTGCCTCCAAAATATTTCTTTACGAGAGCCAGAGTTTTTTGAGTGTTGAAATCGCCGACCAGGACAAGGGTCGCGTTATTGGGGTAATAATATGAGTGATAATATGCGCGAAGCTGACTCACGTCTATATTTCTCACATCCGATTCCCAGCCGATTACCGGCCACTGGTACGGGTGAGCCATAAAAGCAGTCGACATATTGTCGCGATAGACAAGCCAGCCGGGGTTGTTTTCATCGCCTTGAAGTTCTGAAAGGACTACCGTGCGCTCGTTTGCGAACTCGTTCTTGAGCAGCAGGGCGTTGCCGACTCGCTCGGCAAGAGTCTTCATCGAGAAGTCGAGGTTTTCACTGGAGAGGAGCTGCCAGTAGTATGTGAAGTCCGTCCAGGTGGCGGCATTTTCGATACCGCCGCGCGTGCGGATCATGGCGCTGATCTCGCCCTTTTTATAGTTCTTGCTGGAGTTGAAGAGCATGTGCTCGAGCATGTGAGAGATTCCGGTGATGCCGGTGTGCTCATTGCGCGAGCCGACCTTGAACCATACCTGCGCGGTGAACACAGGCGCAGAATGCACCTCTTTGGTGAGCACAACGAGACCATTGTCGAGTTTTGTCTCGACAACGCCTGATGTCTGTCCCCAAGCGCACGATATCGCCAGAGCCTGAAATATGATCGTAAGAACAATAAACCGGTTGGTTCTTCTCAATTGCCTGCCTCCAAAAGTTTGTTCCCGACTATATACCCATTTACCGTATAGGTATCTTCACGCTCGGCTGCCGTTTTCCCTTCGGTGATGATTTTATCCAGACGTGGCTTTCACTCTATATAGTTGGAGGGCAGTGAGTCAAAGGAGACTAGGAATTGAGTAACAATGAGGTTAACTGGTATGACTTGGATCGGCATATAGCCCAGTGGTATGACTTTACTCAGCGCGGCGTTGATGATGTTGTGCAGATCCGCAGGCTGATCGGTGAGCGCAGAAATTTAAGGATTCTGGAACCTTTCTGCGGCACGGGTCGAATACTGATTCCACTTGCACAGGACGGTCATGAGTTGGTTGGAATCGATAGATCAAAGGCTTTTCTGAATAGAGCCAGACGCAAAGCAATGGCGCTGTCTCAGGAGATATACGGCAGGGTATCATTTATCGAGGCTGATGTTACCGAGTATACATGGCCGCAGGGTTTTGACATGGTGATACTGGGCGGAAACTGTTTTTATGAGCTTGCCACGCCGGAGGAACAGGAGGGCTGCATTGCCTCAGCAGCTAATTCGCTTGAGCCCGGCGGATATCTCTATTATGACAGCGACCACATGGAAGGTGATTTGGCAGAGTCTTGGAGGCAGCCCGGACGACATTCAGGAATAATCGGCAGTTGGACCTGCTCAGACGGCACTTGCCTCGAATGGGAGAGTGAAACTATCTGGTTTGACGCTCCAAAGAGGTTATGGCGCGCCAAACGCAGGATTATTGCGACCAGCCCGGATGGAAACGTTAAAACCAAGGAGGCCGTCCAGCAGAAGCATCCAATAAGCACGTACGAAGTGCGCGAGTGGCTTCAAAAATATGGTTTTGTTATTGAAAAGCACTTCGGCAATAACAATGATGCTCCGTATGAAGATTCGCTGGATCGGACTACATTCTGGGCCAGAAAGAGCTGAGTGTGTATGGGGCGCAGATTCAATTTGCGTCCCATACATCATTAATCTGCAGGCTGATCTTGTGAGGTTTCCGAGCTATTTGTTTTCTCTGCATCTTCACTCGGCTTTTTCCTCGGGCGCCTGGTATATGTGCGACGTTTCTTCTTTGGCGGTTCCTCGGTCGATGCCTCCGGGGCTGGTTCCGGCACGGTTTCGGCAACAGGCTCTACCATCGGCTGAGCCTCAGTATCCGGCTCGGTCTGTTTCTGTGCTGCTGAGCGCCTTCTTCCGCCTCGATGCGAGCGTCGTCTGCCGGATTTGGGAGCCTCTTCCGCGGATGTTTCAGCGGCAGTGTCAACAGGTGCTTGAATCTCAATCGGTTCAGGTATCTGATCTGATACCGGTTCAGCTACAGACTCGGCTTCTGATGGGACCTCAGCGGGAGTTTGAGTCTCTTCAGGAGACCTGGATGAGCGCCGCCTGCCCCCTCGGCGTGAGCGCCTTCTACTCGGCTTCTTCGGAGCCTCTTCAACTGCGGCTACGACTTGCGTTTCGCCTGCTTCAACTGTTTGGGCACTGATTATGGTCTGCTCACTCATCGGCTCGGCTGCCGGTTCTGCCGGCACTTGAGCGGCTGCCGTCTCCTCCGGCGCAGGCTTGTTTCGACCGCGTCCTCCACGGTGGGACCGTCTCCTGCGAGTCTTTGCCTCGGCCTCGGGAGCGACTTCACTTACTGCAGCGATTTCTGGAATAATCTCGCTCGCTTCGACTGATGTATCAAGCTCAGGAATCGGAAGAATCTCGACAGGCATCTCTTCAGTTTTTGACCTGCGAGAAGTCTTGATGCGTGATCGTTTCGCGCCGGTCCTCTCATGGCGGCTTGTTGTGAGACCAAGGCTCCTGCGAGCTTGGGCTGAGAGGTCATCGAGCAGCTCCACAAGTGGAATAGGGACCGGTTTCGGCAGCTTGTCGAGCGGCTTTGGTTTCGCCGGCCGAACGGCTGTTACTTTGACGGTATGCTTTCCACCGCCCAGGGTCACCAGGCATGATGGGTGAGCCTTGCCGTTGACCGTTACTTTGGTATTCATTGGGCAGGGCGGGTATACGTCCACTTTCAGCCCGTCCGGGACCTGCGCCTCGATTGTAAACGACCTGGGTGTCGAGCGCCATTCGACCGCCAGCAGTCCTGTTCTGGTCGCGACGGCTCCTCTGGCCCATCCGAGATCGCCCTCGTGCGGGGTGACAGAGAACCGGTGCATGCCCAGGATGGGCTTTATCCCCACGTATTCGGCGATGAGGTCTCGCGTAGGCCCTGTGGACCAGCCATGACACCTGCTGCCGTCATCACCGAAGAACTCCGGGAATGTTCCTTCACCCGACTTTACGATCTGTCCCCACTTCTTACGCATTATATCGAGCGCTTCCTTGTGGCGGTCCATAGAGTAGAACACTTCGAGCATGTGGGAGGTGAAATACGGTGTCTTGATTTCGGGCATCACGCCGCCCATTAACAGGCGTATGATAGCGGCCTTACTGTAGTGATCTGGGATATCGAAGAGCGCGGCGAGTATATTTGTCTGGCTGCTGAATTTATCCGCCAGCTTGCCGTCTATCAGGCAATCCGCATACAGCCCCTTATCGGACGAATATAGATATTTATTGATTGCCAGCCTGAGCTTGCGGGCTGATTCGCCGTAATCCTCAGACTCATTTTCCTTACCCTGGATAGCGGCAAGGATCGCGGTCACCCGAAGAGCCTGATAGTAGAGGCAATTGAGGGAGGTCAGCACACCGCGCCTCTCCAGGTCCGCTGAGTCTATAAATATCCATCCCGGCACTTCGCCGATGAGACCAAAATCATTCTGATAGCGAGCGAACCAATCCATGAGTCTGCGAACATTCGGATATAGATCGCGCACAAGTCCCGCATCATCTGAAAATGCATAATAGTCCAGGATCGAAAAGACCCAGTTAAGCGCGAAGTCCGGGACAAGTTTATCCTCAGAGGCGGGATAGATGCCCATTATGGCTCCGCTGCGGTCCTGTGTGTCGGCTATCTGTCTGAGACCCTGGGCCAGCAGCTTGACGTCGTCAAAGGCGTAGTAGGCAGTGCGCGACTCTATTCTGGCATCAGCCCACCACTGCGATCTGCTCTGCCATGGCGAATCGATGAATGTGTCTTCCATGCAGAGCTTTGCCGTATACGCGCCTATTCTCCAGATATCGTTTAAGAGATTGTCGCTGCACTCGAAATCACCGATAAGCTCGACGGGGTAAGTGGTCTGGTTGACCCGGATATAATCCAGCGTGACTGTCCTGGAGCACCTGCGAAACTCGATCTGCATATATCTGAATGCGCGAGGCTCGAAGCTCTGCCAATCCAGCTGTCCCTTTTTGAGGACCACACGGTCTGTGTATTTCATCTCGCCGCGTGTGGGCTTTACGCGGCCATCTTCGAGGGTCTCGCTGTAGCCGATATCTATAGTTCCGCTGCCTGAGCCGCCTATGCCGATCTCGATATTGCCGAAGACTTCACGCCCGAAATCGAGTATGACAGCGACGCCTCTGTCGCCGCGCGGAGTCTTGACCTGTGCGCTTCCGGCCTCGGTCAGCAGCGCCTCCGGGTGCTTTACACTTCCGGCGGTCAAGTCTACAAGCTCGGATGCCGCCATGATCTCAGGCACGGCCTGCGGCGCTGTTTCCTTGTTTTGGTCCGGTGAGTTATAGAGCCCCACTATTGAGGCGGGAAGCACTTTTTCTTCGTAAAGTTGAGGGATGCCGCGCTCTATGAGCCTGCCCCATGGCATTGTTGGAGCAGTGCCCACTATGCAGGCCTCTTCCCAGCCCTTTTCTTTGAACTTTATTTCATTCCAGCCGTCCAGGCGCTCTGCGCTGTCATAGATTTCCTGGAAACCTAAGTTCTCGTTGATGCGAGCGCCCTGGTCTGTCCAGTCGGATGCGCGGTGCACTTTCCAGGTCTGGTCGGTGACTATTTCCTGCTGCTGATCACCTGTTTCGATCTCTGCCCTGCAGATGAGGCCGGGCTTACGGAGCACGCACACAGACGTGCTCTCACCGAAGTAGGTAATATGAAACGCGATGACGTTTTTGCCTTTGGTCAGCAGTTCGGTGATGTCATATGTATCATAGTAACTGCAGCCTGCTGCGCTGCGCACGGGGCCTTTACCGATGTATTTGCCGTTTACATAGAGCTTATACCGGCTGTCCGCGCACGTTTTGACGATTGCACGGTCAGGCTTTGCGGGCAGTTCGAATAATTTGCGCGCATAGAGATAATAATTTCGGGTGGTTTCGGCGCTTTGTATCCATATCCAGTTGCCCATGTCTTCACGGACGGTCTGCTGTCTGCGGGAGTGGGATCGACGTGATCTGCGAGGGTCGCTGCCTGCGCCGACGATCGGTAATATTGAAGATACTAAAGATTCCAGCATGCGTCCATTATCGCAGAAAATGCATTAAAATGCCACTATAGCCTGCCGAGGCACTGCTAGTTAGTGCCGCTGATGCCCAGCAGCGCCATTCCTGCTTCGGTTCCGCTGGGGACCATATCAATAAATGCTATAGTCTTGTCCGGTGAAGGATTTGTCCATTCGAATACTCGTAGCAGCAGGGTTTCATCCGCCTTGCTTTGCATCGACCATACCGGCATCGCATTAGGGCATTCACTGGGATCAGTCCAAGCGGTGATGTTGTTTCTATAAATAAGCGGGATATCTACCTGGGTCCCGTCCGAGTAATGCGCAATGTAATAGCCGGATTTTGTGACGGGAGCGTCGCACCTGGCAGTGGTGTGCAGGAAGAATAGCGAGTGCGCCTTTGTGTTCAGAGGAATACTCACTTTCTCCGGATAGACGGCATCAGTGTCCATGGAGGACGCCACACGAATCGCTGAGTTTTTACTGGTGGAGTCGGCAAGTCGGAAACGTATTCCTTTGAGAATGGCCGATCCGACAGGAGCATTCGACAGGTCATCGCCGGGTCCAAGTCCGGCCCATCCCGATCCCTGAGGGTTGTCGGCGAGCTTGACGTTATAGTAGGCGCTGATATCGGTCATGAAACCGTCATGAATGACGAATGCCGGCTGCTTGCGCTCATAGCTCTGATCGAAGACCTCTGTGAAATCATATGGCAGGTTCTCCAGGCCGGTTTTGCCGTCATTCCATGCGAACTCTCCGCCCAGGACCATGGCGTTAAACTGTTCTTTGCGCCCAACCAGGTTCTGCTCGTTGCTGTTGGTCCCGACCCAGAGAGTGAGCAGATGACCCATCGAATGGTTAGCCTTTGCGGCATTTGCGAAGCTCCAAATATTGCGAGGAGTATACCATGTCGAGGCGATAACATCGAAACCGGCATCCTGAAAGACCTTGAGTGAGTTGTAGTCCTGAACTCTCGCAGGGTCGTAGTGCCAGTCGGTTATGATCACATCTTTTGGTATGAGGTCGCGGCGTTTTTTGCTCTCAATGGCGTTGGGAGCGTTTTTGCTTGATGATGCTTCGCCGTCGGCAAGGAGCATGTCGCCCCACATCATCATACGAATGCCCTTCTTGCTGAAGTAATCATGAATCCGCCGGATGTCCCCGCACATCAACTCGGTCATGCTTTTATCTTTGCATAGATCGCAGGTGGGGAATTTGCCCCGGTTAGCAACCTCGTCATGGCCTATGTGGAAGTACTTGGGCTTAAAGACATTGATGGCTTCATCGTAAATCTTAAATATAAAATCGTAGGTTTCTTCTTTAGAGGGGCAATATGCGTAGTGGCAGGACTTATCCTCGACCAGATTCAAGTTCTGGCCGTTTTTGAACATCCATTCCGCGTGCCCGAGAGTCGCTACAAGAGGAATTACTTCAAGGAAATTATTCCCGGCATATGCAACTTCTTTTTTGACATCCTCCTGTGATTCGGCATAATCCATCGCCAAGTCGGGGTTGGTCTTCCACTGCATATACGAGCAGTCCATGATCAGATAGTTGTATTTATACTTGGTCAGGATGCGATCTATCAACTTTTTATGGAACGCTGGGGCGTCTTTGCCTGTGTAGAGGTGGACCCCGCGGAACTTGAGGCTGGGCCAGTCGTTTACCCTGCAGCCGGGGATATATACCTGATCACCTTGCGAGCGCACGATCTGGCGCAGCGTCTGCATGCCATAGAAACTGCCTGCCCGGTCGAAACCGGCGACCACCACACGTTCAGGCGCGACTGACAAAGCATAACCTTCATCTTTTGAAGGTGGATTAATACCGTCTGCTTTAGCTGCTTTCCCCAGAATCTTATTTCGACCCGGTTCGCCTACCAGGATCACATTACTATTGTTTTTAGCCTGGCTCTCGCGTATTATTTTCAGATCCAGCCCGCTCAAAGCGAACACATCCGATGTAAAAAGAAGCGCGCCTGAATAGTCTTTTTCGGTCGCATCGTCCGCAACAACTATTTTGGTATCGGCGTTCAGTCGGAAGTCACCGGCAAGTAGTTTGAGTTCCTTCGGCTCAGGGATTATTATCATATCGCTCGGTGGCGTTTGCACATTGCTTGTCGGGATAACCTTTATTTCGCCCCCCTGCGGCATGCGCGCGGTGCGTTCTTTTTCAGGTGCGGGTTCTATCGAAACGGTTATTGTCTGAGAGTGATTTATGCCCGGTTCTATATCTTTGTTAAATATCCCGACTCTAAATATGGGCGCCCACCGTGACGGGCCGACCTCACCGCTGCGATAATCGAGCAGCCTCAGGCCAATCAGATCGCCTTCTACTTTGATTTTGAGCTTGCCGAGCACGCTATCAAATGTGGCCTCCGTAAGGTAATCCGGTGCGTAGTTCTTGCCGCTCTTTTCCCAGTGAACAGGGATGATCCCCGAAATGTCGCCTTTGGTGCCCGAGGCTTGGTAAGCTCTTCCTGCAATCGGCTGAGCCGATAGTAGGGCATACATATTCATTTTACCGTCGGTGATTTCTTTTGGCAGTGCATAATCGAATTGGAAGATGACGCGGTCCGGTAGAAGTGTGATTGTGTGGGAGCCGCTGAACGATTTGGATGAGTGCTTGATGGTGACAACTTTTCCCTGAGCAATATCCTGGACCGATATGTCGTTGTTGCCGTAATAATAGGAGAAGTATTGCGAATTGGAGTTGCCGTTGTGGATGGTGAGCCCGGTTGATCGAATGATGTTTACGTTGTTGTAGCTCAAAATAAAGCCGAGATCATGTGTGAATGACAGGTTCCATTTGCCCACTTTTGTATTATGAGTCGAACCGGTCGGTTCAGCCGATGCATTTCCCGTGCAAATGCATAAAAAGGCTACGACAATAGCTAATGAAAGATTGCGCACGATTTGCTTCCTCAACCTTTATCACTCAAAAACAAATTGCCATGGTTCGCCGCCCGTGCCTACCGTGCCTCCGACATAGTCACCATTAGCATCCAGCGCGGATACCTGGGCTTCGTAAGCCTGGCCGTGCTTGAGTTTTTCTGCAGGTATATGCGCCTTTGGTTCTTTTGAAGCGAGCGATAAAAATGGCTGTTCACTATTCATTCTGGCGATTGTCAGTTCATAGGAGACTGCTGCGTCGCATTTGGTCCACTCAAGCAGCACAGAGCCGCCTGAGACTTTTGCTCTGCCGCCCGGTTTCGGAATTTTTGGGGCTAGGATGCGACCCAGAGATATGGGTTTAAGATGAGCTATATTGCCTTTATTCAGAATGGCAGCTTCAGAGACACGATTAAAATAAGCGGGGTTGTCTTTGGTATAGACGAATGCGGCGTACTCTCCTGTGGGAAGATTGTCGAACTTGTAGCTGCCGCTTGTGCCTGTGACGGTGTCATCCACAACATTGAAGTCTTTGTCTACCGCCCGCACTTTGATCCCGGCCATACCCTTGCCGGCGTAAATGATTTTGCCTTCCATTGAGTTAGCTTCGGAGGTTGCGGCCGGGCGGATGTGGGTCTTTATTGTAGCCACTGGCTTGTAACTGATCTCACACTCATACCCGAGCGCCTTTGCCACAAATGACAGCGGCACCATCAGTTTTGCGTCGCGGGTATAGGTGTCCACAGGCAGCTTGACCGAGAGCGAATTGACCTTGGCCAGTCCACTGCCTTTGGTAAACGAGAGCGTGACGCCGTTGCCTTTGAAGACTACCTCGCCGGACTTGTCCGAGTAGGCTTTGCCCCAGCCCAGGTTTTCCAGATCGCGCAGCCAGACCATCACCTGCTGGCCTCGCATAAACTGCAGCGATTGCGCTTCAATCACTTTGCCGTCTACTATGAGCACGACCGGCGAATACGGTATATCTGAGACCGGGCTCACCGTGACTGAGGCACGCGTCTGCGCGACTGCGGCAGATACTATGAATGCGAAAATAAGAGCGGTTAAAGTAAAAAAAAGTGGGAAGCTGAATATGGAACGCATCCCGGGCTTTCCACTTTCCACTATCCACTTTCGGCAGCATTTGTTGTGTAAGAAGTAATTATTCATCGGTTGTCTGCGCGTCATTCAGGCCTGTAGGTTTGGGCAGTTTAGTCGCGTCCTTTTTTTCTTGTTCTTTCTTTATATCCGATTGTCCTGCCACGGATACCGGTTCATCCGGTATTACGGATTTGCGTTTGTCATTATTGCTGTTTCTGTCTGTCGGGCCTGTAACAGCCGGAACAGCCATTCTTCGAGCATAATCGGCCATGTTCTCGATCTTTTTCGAGCGCGATATACTCTGGTGGCCATCGCGGCTTGCCGATGTTTTATCGTTATCCTGTCGAGCGGCAGGCGCTGCCTCGGTAATTGTTACCCTTGCTTTGTTCGAGTTGTTTATGGCGGACCTGCTGGAGCCTGCAAATAGCCCGCCGCTACTGCCGATGTGTCTGCCGATTGCAAAACCGGCCAATACAAAGCCCGCAAGGGCGACTGCAGACGCAGGCCGCCACCACCACAGAGCAGCGCCTGGCTCGTTTGCACGGTTTAATCCGAGATTATCACGTCCTGACTCGTCAATGGCTTTCTTTACACTTCGAGCGAGCTGCTGCTTATCTTGATCGTCTAGAACGGGCGCTTGAGCATTCAGCGAAGAGACGACCATACCGCGACTCTCCAAATCGGCGCGGCACTGCTCGCAGACTTGCGTGTGCAGTCTGATGTCGCGCATATCTTCCGGTTCCAGATCACCGTAAAGATATGCTCCCATAAGCTTACGGACCTGTCTGCATTTCATTTTATTTCCACCTCCCCGGCTTCAAAGACAATCGTCCCTGAAAGTCGGTCGCGCAGGCGAGCGGTTGCGCGTGAAAGATGCGCCTTGACCGCGCCGGTGGTGCATCCGAGTGCCAGCGCGATCTCATTTATAGAAAGAAGTCTGTAATGTCTGAGCAAAAAAACCATTCTCTGGCGTTCGGGCAGCTTATCTACGGCAGCGCGTATTACTTGCCCGACTTCGCTCTGATATACGCGGTATTCAGGCTCGTCCCGCTCATCACCTTGTAGTCGGTCCCAGTCATCATCCGTCAGCTCAGTCCTTGACCTTTTGGCTCTGCGTTTGCGGTCGATGCAGTGATTAAGGCAGACCCGATACAGCCAGGCGTTCAAATTATCAGACTCAGACAGCGACGGCAGCGACTTGTATAGCTTGATGAAGACCTCCTGGACTGCGTCCATTGCATCTTCCCTGTTCATCAGGGCTGACCATGCCAGCGCGAACACCTTGTCGGTGTGCGCTTCCATCAGGCGGTTAAAGGCTTCCACTTCTCCTCGTTTGAAGTTGCCAATAAGCAGCCCATCCTGTGTTGTGACGGCCTTTACCGGTCGCATCTTTTCTGCTTTCATCCTCTGATCTATTAACGTTGGGCAACTAGAAAAAGTTTACCACTTTTAGGCTTGCATCTAAAAGGGGCGTACAAAGGAAAACGGACCCAAACAAGGTCCGGGTCCGGTCTCCGAAAATATTCACTTTTTCAATCTTTTATTTTGGCTCAATCTAAAAAAACTTATGTATGAGCTATATTCGTACTACACTAGGATTATGCCCAGTATTATGCCATACGTAAATGGGACTTTGGGCGTATCTTTGTATAGTCCATTAGTATTATGGCTACTTGGTGGCTATTTATTATAGCTGCAGACTCGCTCAACGATTTTGCGTTGACAGTCGTGGTTTTTCGCATTATTATATCGCCACATCATTAAGCTCTAAAGCCATAGATAGTCATATACTTTCAGGAGGAGAAGAATGACACTCAAAAGATTTGCTTTCGTTTTGCTTTGCATTATTACAGGACTAGACGGCACAAATTGTTGTTTTGCAACCGGTAATCCCCCATCCGTTACTATCACCGATCCCTCGTTTTATCAGTCCGGAACATCGGGCACTTTTATCACACCAGAGACAGCGATCGGTCTAAAAGGTATGGCTGGTGTCTTGCTCACTGGTGCTTATGTAAAATATGCAGACTTGTCGAATTGGCCGAGTTCTCAGCCGGGACAGATCTACATAAATGCGACTCAGGTTGCAGAGCAGGCAACACTCAAAACGAAAGATTTTGGCGATGATGATAGCGCTTGTATTGGCGCGTCAGGCACATTTTATCTTAACGGTGTTGCCATAGGATATGGCGCTGCCGATACCGTATACCAACTATGTTCGTATATAAACTTCCACACCCATCAAACAGGGGTAATTGCAAATCCCCAATTCGATGGGACATTTACGCTGACGAGTCTGGCATATGGCAGCTCTGCAAATGTGTTTATTACAGATGGAGCTGATATCTTGCCGGGTGGCATAACATCGGCATCCGATAACGGTGCGGATGCGGCTATTCAAGTGACAAACAGCTCCAATCAACCCATTACAGATGCACTATGGCTGAGTCCCGACGGCCTCAGCTTTCATGACAGTCTGAATAATAAAATTGATATGTGGTGGCATGCAAACTGGGTGCAGGATATAGGGGCTCAGATAGAAATGACGGACCAGAGAATCACTAAAGTGACCTGGTCCAATTCAGTCACGGGCGAGAACGGCACATGCACTGGCACGCAGGCATGGTCGGCAAGCGGGATCAACCTGGTAAGAGGTGATAATACCATAACGGTTACTGCGACGAATGCGGAAGGCCTGACAGGCTCAAGCAGCATTGTGGTGGCATCTAATCCCGCAAGGCGGCTTGAAATTACCATCCCTACAACCCAGTCCACTTATTCCACCAATCGTCCGACAATAGATATCGGCGGTAATGTTGGTGTTTCAGCGTCTATTGTCGGCAGCGCTGTTGTGTCTTCAGATTTTTCATATCTACCCGATATTCCTCTTGATAACTATATCTCCATCAATGTGATATGCGCGGCTCAAAAAGCGACGTTGTTCACCAAAGATTTCGGTGCAGACGACAGCGCCTGCATCGGCGCTAGCGGCACGTTCAACCTGGTAGGCTCGAGCAGTACATTCAACCCGAATGGGAGTGTAGAAATCGAGTATACTCCGACAATGACTGTAGCCCAGCTTGTGGATGCCATCAACTTACATACTGCAGAGACTAATGTAATTGCAACAAGTAATGGGTGTGGTCAAATAGTATTTTCCAGCAGGTATTATGGCAGTAGTTCGGCTATATCCGTGTCAAATGGGGCTGATATACTGTCTGGCGGCTATAGTGATGCAGCAGTTGGTGTGGATGCTGCGGCGACAGTTACCTGCCAGGAGGGTTCAAATATCAGTGATGCCGTTTGGAATTCAGGCTCCGGTCCGGTATTAATGGACAGCCTGGGCAACAAAATTGAGCTTACTGAATCTGCAGCTACCAGCATTAGCTGTTTGAATCGTCAACTCTGGTTGAATGCCAATGCAGTGACCTGGTCAAACCAGCGCACAGGCCAAACCGGCATGTGCGCGCGTGCGACAAATTGGACTGCTGAGGGAATACAACTTCTGCCGGGTGAGAACAACATTTTAGTGAGTTCTACTTCTTCAAGTGGGCAAGTTGAGACTAAAGAACTGCTTGTAAACTATTATCCGCCGGTGACATCCGGCACGGCCAAGCAGATGTCCGAAGGCTCCTACATATCACTTACCAAGCAGGTCGTAACTGCCGGTAATGCAGATACCGGTGACACTTCGGCGATATATGTCGAACCAACCAGCAGGGCATGCGGGCTGAGAGTGACAGGCGCCAGCGCTAACCGCGGAGATGTGCTTGATATAAACGGCATTATAACCACAAGCAATGGCGAAGTTGCAATCGACGCCGGTGAGCCCGGATCTGTCAAACATAGCTCTGCCCCTGATTTAAAGGAGCCTTTTTTAGTTACGGCGCTGGGAATGAACAATAAAGCGATTGGTGGCGGCGCTATTGGCAATCAGTGCGGCATGACAGACGCCAGGGGCAAGCAAATATTTGGTATAAACAATATCGGTCTGCTGGTGCGCACCTGGGGTAAGGTGAAGTCAGCCTCGTCGGAGACGCATACTATTGTCATTGACGATGGTTCAGGCGTTGGCGTCACATGTCAGATTCCACAAAACGTCGATCTGCCTTCGGAACGGACAAATATCAGCGTGACAGGAATATCGTCCATTAAATGGGTCTCTGATACGAATGGCGATCCTGAGTTGGTTTATCCTACCCGGCTGATAATTGTGCGTGATCATGCGGATATTGTGCCGTTCTGATCAAATCGGGCACATGCTCTTTTAGGGGCTTTTGCGATGGGGGAAATATGGCCGCGATTTTACTACTCTCCCCGCTTAATTGAGGAGCGGCCGAGCAGGAAAATCGCTGGATTTAGCATTTATCGCAATTGCCTCTTTTATTGAACGGTTGACCTGCTGCTTATTCGCCTGTAGAATGCAGTTATGCAGACTTTGCGAATACTTGGAATAGACCCCGGAACGGCCACCACCGGCTACGGCGTAGTGGATAAGATAGGTGTGAACCCCAAGATGGTCGACTACGGCGCAATCGAGACCAGCCCGAAGAAAGCCGATGCCGAGCGCTTGCTCGATATCTATAACGAACTCAACAAGATCATAGACCAGTATAATCCCGACGTCATAGTGATGGAGCGGCTGTTTTTTGCCAAGAACCAGACCACTGCGATTGCTGTCGGCAAGGCATGCGGGGTTATGCAGTTTGCAGCCGCCCAGCGAGGCATTCCTGTTGTGGAATACACTCCGCCAGAGGTCAAACAGTCTGTTGTTGGCTACGGCGGCGCTGAGAAGAAACAGGTTCAGTTTATGATCCAGCGAATCTTAAACCTTCGTGAGACACCAAAGCCTGACGATGCTGCCGATGCGCTTGCGCTGGCTGTCTGCCATGCGCATTCTGAAAAATTGCGGTCGATTTGACGCATCATCTAAACAAATTCCTCGACACAAGACGTCTTCTATAATGGGAAGACCATGAGAGATCAAACAGCAGAAATTTCTATAGTACATGGAGCCGGAGTATTGGTGGACGGAACCGACAATGCAGAGCTTACCTTCGATGAACTCTACGATGAGTACGCTGCGCCTCTGTTCCGCTATGCTTGCGCACTGACATGTTCTTGCGAAGATGCGGAGGACGCGGTGCAAGAAGTCTTTGTGTGTGTTGCTCGCAAATGGAGTCGGTTTTCAAGGGTAGGCAATGCTAAAGCTTATCTATTTCGTGCGACACGAAATGCCGCTTTCGATGTCCTCAGGACCAGGCAGCGCATGGATAAGCTGAGTGAAACCGCGCTCGCGGAGTTTCTAAATGAGATTTCGGATGAAGTCGCTGATTTGCCGGTCGAGGCGGCGGCGCTTTGCGAGGCGCTGGCCCGCCTTCCGGTAGATCAGCGCGAGGTGTTGGTTTTGAAGGTTTTCAATGAGATGACTTTCAAGGAGATTGCCGATACGGTGCACGCTTCTTTGAATACGGTTGCAAGCAGGTATAGATACGCCGTCGATAAAATGCGTAAAACCCTGGAGGTGAGAGAGGATGGATGACAGGCAAATAGAAGATATGCTTCGCAAATCCTGGCAGCCGGAGCCGCCGAATGGGATGCGCGAACGAGTTATTACAAAAGCAAAACTTGAGCTGACAAAGCATCGGCAGGAGCGGTCGCTCGGCGTAATGAGATTGTGGAAGACGGCTTTGGTGGCGGCGATAGTGCTTTTTGTGATTATTGCATGGGTTGGGGACTCGGCCAGACAAAATCGCATCGATATTGCTCTCAATGGGGCATCTGTAAACTCGCCTGATTTGAGGGTGGCGCAGACGTGGTCTCCCGAGCAGTGGGAACGCCAACGCAGTCGCATCATGTCTGAATTTTATCCGTGTATGAAAGGTGATAGGCCATGACGAAGCTGAAAAAAGTGGTCAAGATTATACTTGCGGTTATTCTAGTGATGTTTGTCGTGAGCATTGCGCTCGGGCTCTATTGGGGGAAAAAGGTTGAGTCGCAGATGGCGGCGATCAAAGCAGCGGGCGCGCCGATTACACTTGCCGATCTTGCGGGACCGGCAATTCCTGATGATAAGAATGCTGCCGTTATCTACGATAAGCTATTCAAGTTGATGTCCGACCCGTCTGTAATCAGGGACAGAGACGTGATGTTCAAGGTTCTTAGTAAAAGCGGGGAAGTTGATCAGAAAACCTGGGAAGAGGCAAGAGTAGCTCTAAGCCATAATGGCAAGGTGTTCTCTCTGTTGGACGAAGCACTAATGCGTCCGGAATGTCGGTTTTCTTCTTCGATCGCATCATTAGAAGTGCTGCAAGAGCAGTGTGAACGATTTGCCGGCTTGCGCGACGCGACGCGTATGCTGTGTGCAAAGGCGCTGATTAACGCTCACTACGGCCAAACCGATGGAGTAGCCTCATCTCTCGAAGATGCTATGGCTGTCAGAAATGCAGCCAGCGGTGAAAATACCATGCTCATCGGTTTTCTTGTCAAAACAGCAATTGTCGATATAACACTTGCAAATATGAGGCAGGCTCTTTGTTATGGCGGGTTTAGCGAAGCTCAGTTGCGGCATATGTCTGATGCATTGGCGCGGATCGACATAAACAAGGATTACCGGTATGCCCTAGAGGGAGAAAGAGTGTGTTTTCTCCAGCAGACCTCGAAGTTGCATAGATTTAATGCAATTGTTCCATTTGGTTACTATGATACGTCGGCCTATCTTGATTTTGCGGCGCGACAACTGAGTGATATTGATATAAGTTATAGCGCTGCTCGATCACGAGGGACTCTCAAGCCGGGAACTGAAAGAGACCTTCCATTGTGCGCGACCCTGACTCGGCAGGTTGCGCCGGTTTTTCAGAATTCCAATATCATCCGCTACAAAACTCAAGCCGAGATCAATCTGGGACGAACGGCTCTCGCTCTGGAGTCATATAAAATCAAGTTTGGGAGTTACCCGAAATCGCTCGATGATGTGGAATCGTCAATGGACGAAAGACTGCCGGTTGATCCGTTCAGCGGCAAGAGCCTGATTTATAAGCTCGAAAGCAGAGGTTTTGTTCTCTATAGCCTCGGCCCGGATCAGAAAGATAATAATGGGGCTATGCTCAAATCCATAGAGAACGATACATCAAGAGGTGATGTCCTATGGGGAGTCGCCAAGTAGACTGCAAATGCCCCGGAAAATGCGTCCGGGGCATTAGACTTTCGACTATTTCTTATCTGTGTCTTTCTTTTCTTTGGGTTTCGGCGGGTCGACAATCCGCACGGTCTTCATCACATCGCCGACTTCTATCTTTTTCACTACATCCAGCCCCTCGACCACACGGCCGAATACCGCGTAGTTCATGTCCAGATACGGGATCGCATCGAGAGTGATATAAAACTGGCAGCTTGCGGAGTTCGGGTCTGATGTCCGTGCCATTGCAACCACACCGGCTGCGTCATGTTTGAGCTTGGGCGATACTTCCAGCTTGATCTTGTTGGGTGAGCCGCCAGTGCCGTCGCCGTTAGGGTCACCACCCTGGATCACGAACCCCGGAACCACACGATGGAACTTCAGTCCATCATAAAACTTGGAGTTGGCCAGGTCTATGAAATTCTTTGTGGTGATGGGGGCGTCCTTTTCATAAAGCGCGAATTTGATCGTGCCCTTGTTTGTCTCGATAACTGCCCAGCGTCCCGTCTCCGGCTTCTGATCTTTAGCGGATTCGGCGGCGAGGGTGGCGTTCGTCGAAATGAGAGCCGCGAGGGCGACTGCCGATATTGTGCAAAATCGCATATTCCTTACCTCTGAGAATTGTTGTCTTTCAGAGAAATATCTCACAGTGCGGCGTTATTGTCAAGAAAAAAGGGGGGCACTCGCGGCCCCCAAATTGAAAGGAGATAGAAAGGAGAGGGGATAATCTTATCCCAACCTGGTAATTATACCAGGTTTTTATATCACAGTGCAAGCCCGCCATGGATACGCATGAAAATTTGTCGGCGAGTTTGTTGATTACAGACTTTTGTAATCCACCTGGGCATCATAATCAGGACAAGTGTGAACTCCTACCACAAGCGGCCAGTGCCTGCCTTCGTGCAGGCGGCTGAGCCCGACAGCGACAAATATCCTCTCAACTCTTAGGCGATTGCGTATTTCTTCGGAAGTCAGAGTCAACTTATCACTGCCGTCGAGCAGAGTCTTGCCGAGAGCGCGCCATTTGATGTCCGTTACGGCAATCGGCCTATCGCCCATCCCGGCAACACGCGCTCTCACATCGTATTTGCCTGAATAGCTGTCGAGAGAGAAGATGACTTCCAAGTTGGAGGGTTCGAAGAGAGCCAGAGAACGCTCGGCTTTAAGAATATGACTGGGCGATTCGGGTTCGGAGTGTCGTTCCAAGAGACGCAGGCGGTCGCTGACGACTCCCTCGTGGATAGGTCGGGAGTGGACAAAGTCGCAAGTCCAGTCTTCAATGTGCGGCGGCTTTGGGCGGTGTTTGATGAGCGAGAAATCGACTATATCGAATGGACGGATGGGGGAGCGGTCCTTATAAGTCATGTCGCCTGCCAGGATTGTGCCGAACTCCTTTACGGGCCTGATCCACTTGTCCGTCTTGAGCGATATACCGGCGGTGCACATCCCGCTGAGCATTTTTGTTACAGCCAGAACTACAAGTCGTTCCGACATCAAAGATGACTCACCTCCAAGTTATCGGATTGCTCGGCTATTGCTTCGGCGAGAAGCCTGCGGTGGCACTTGTCGGGTTTGTCCTCGGCGCAGAGCAGGCAAGGGGCCTGCCAGTCGGCCTGTTCGGATGCTTTCATGAACGTGGCGGCCATCCGCTCTCTATCCATCAGCATGCGGTATCGCAGTTCGTATATTTTCCAGTTCTTATCGGACTTGTAGGCGCTGAGGATATCCTCACTCGGAGCAAGATCGGGCATGTGAACATAATCGATATCGAAGCCCTGTGTGAGCAGGTATTCCAGGTCGTCTTTCTTGGAAAACCCGGCAAGTTGAGAGGTATTATGTCGGCGGACATCCACCACGCAATCTATGCCCGCATGTCTGAGACGCTCTATGAAATCCTTGAGGCACTTTTTTGTGTATCCGATAGTATAGATAGTCCGCATAGAGACCTCCGCATCTTAAGGTTCCGGTATACCTAAATCACGGCAAATCTTTTCAGCAAGAAAATCATTGATCTCCGAATGACGAGGAACTGAAGAAGAGCGTTTGGATGATGAATTGCAATATACGCTGTGCTTAGCTCCTTGACGAAGCAGTTCACAGCCGTTCTTTTGCAAATGCGCTATAAAAGCACGGCGTTTCACGCAGCACGTTCCACCAAGGCGAATGGTTCCTCAGTCACATCGACTTTTCCTGAGAGACCACGTTTTGAAATCTCTCTGTTCGCTTCGAGGAACTCATGCAGCGCATCTTCCAGGTTCTCTTTTGCCTCTTCTACCGTGCGGCCCTGTGTATTGACACCGGGAATTTCTTCAAGATAAGCCACAATCCAATCGCCGTGCTTCTCGTATACAGCCGTCAATTGCCTTACCATGCATTCCTCCGCATATCACTATTGAGCATTTGCATTATATCACACTAAAACAACCCGGGCTGTTCTACTTTCGCGATGTTGCCGTCCGGCATGATATGCTTCACATCGATTCCCCAGCTTCGCAGGACCTGTGCCAGGATCCTCTCGCGGTGACAGCTCATCGGATCAGCCTCGCTGCACATTATTACCAAGCGCTTTGTCCCGGCGATCTCGACAAGCGCCTTAAGCTCATTTTGAAAAGGTTCCGTCTTTGCGAGTTTGTCATAGTCGGGGGCGCCGGAAGGAGTGTAGAGCGACATGTCTTTGGGCTTGCCGCCGATTGCATGACCGGAGTAGCGATACGTAATGCCTGCAGCCTCAATGTGCCTTTGAATTTCGGTCTTATTGAACTGCGAGGCATAGCGGCTATACGGTTCGCTGCGGACATCGACCAGGACCTGAATTCTGTTGCGCTTTAGGATACTCAGGAAGTCGAGTATGTCGTGGTTGCTGTGGCCTATCGTGAAAATCTCGGTCAATTTAACCTCCGCCGGGCTTACACCGTTCCCTCCAATGCCGCGGAGGGATATCTATTTCACAATCGGCAGGATGCGCTTGAACTCAGGGATGGATGAGTCGCGCGTAAGCTCAAAGATCGCCATCTCAGTAGATGAAATCACGCAGCCCGAGTCGCGCATCTTCTCGACCGCGCACTTCCAATCGTCACGTCTCCTGGATGAAATCGCATCATCTATCACATGAACCGAGTAGCCATGTGCCAGAAGATCGTGAGCCGTCTGATTGATGCATACATGCGCTTCTATCCCACAGAGGATCACCTGGCTGCGGCCGGTTGCCTGCAATGCCTTTTGAAAGTCAGGCGAGCCAAGGCAACTGAATGTCATCTTGTCGAAACGCTTATCGGTCGGCAGCGCGTCTGCTATCGGCTGAGTGACATCACCGAGCCGTGCGGCATATTGAAGCGGCACCAGAATGGGCAAATCAAAGACTTTTGCCGCTTCTATGAGCTTGATGACATTGGCGACCATCCGTTCGCCTTCATAGATCACTTTCAGAAGCGGGTTCTGAATATCTACGACCACGAGAACTGCGTTCGATTTGTCTAAAATATTCGTGTGGCTCATTCAACCGACACTATTTTGTAGTTCATTACTCCGCCGGGAGCGCGAACTGCAATCATGTCACCCTGCTTGTGACCCATCAGGGCGCTTCCAAGGCAGGATTCGTGCGATATTTTGCCTTCAGCCGGGCTGGACTCTGTCGGCCCGACGATAGTGTATTCATCCTCGTAGTCATCGGCAAGATCTTTAACTGTTACTTTTGATCCAATTCCTATACAGCCGTTATTGTCGACGCAATCGACAACGCTGGCGTGGCTGAGAATGGTCTTAAGTTCCTTGAGCCTTGCTTCGAGCATTGCCTGGGAATGTTTAGCATCCTGATAGTCAAAATTCTCGCTGAGATCGCCCAGTTGTCTGGCCTCTCTGATCCTGTCGATTATGGCGGGCCGCTTCACGGTCATAATTTCGTTAAGCTCTCGCTGAATCTCATCGTAACCCTCGTGCGTGAGCACGATTCTCTCGTCTGAAAAATCCACGCAACTATCTCCCCGCAATATATAACGGTATGCCCACCAAATAATAGGTGGGCTTCAAACTCGCATTTTATCACATGTATCGGAAAAAGTGAAGCAAATTTATAAGTGATATTTATGTAAGCCTAACGCTTTATTCCGTGCTCAAAAAGCTCTACCGCTATTTCGCCGATGTCAACAAAATTGAGGTTCGCATCAGTCGAAAGCCGGACAAGACCGGAGAGCATTCCTTGAAGCGCATGCGATGCGATCCGTGGGTCTATTTCGCGATACCTGCCCTGCAGCATTCCCATTCTAAGCAGCCGTTCAAAAGCTGATGTAGTTGCCGCGCGGCAGCGTGACAAGACAGCTTCTTCAAGCTCCGGCACAGATGCTGCGTCCATAACCGGCGCTGTCAAGCCGGGGTTTTCCTGCAAAAAAAGCAATATGACGCCTAGGGTCGCGTGAAGACCGGCGGATGCGTCCGAAGAAGTTTCGCTAATGGCGGCGGAGATCCGTTTTTCGAGATCGTCCAGACACTGACCAAACACCGCCTGAATAATTTCAGCCTTGGTCTTGAAATACAGGTAAAATGTTCCCTTCGCGACTCCGGTTGCGGCGACTATATCCTCCACGGATACGGCGTTTGGCCCGTTCTCTCGAATAAGCCGGGTCGCGGTCGTGATGAGGTCCTCTCGAAGCTGCTCTTTTCGCTTGTCTTTCCAGGATGTTGCGGGTTCGTTTGCCATGCCTGCTCCCCTTGGGTATACTCTACATTAGCACAAATCATTAAAACAGCCAAGCTATGTCAATAAACCCTAACGACATTCTGATATCGTTTTCACTGGCGCTCTACAGTCAGTGGTTCTATCATAAGCCGACGCGGTGTCTCTTCGATGCCGGTGAGGGCGTCGCAACGACCCTGGGAACCAAGGTTTTCGGCATTCGCCATGTATTTCTAAGCCATGGACATGAGGACCACATCGCCGGTATATCGAACCTGGTCAACATTCGCAATCTCGCGTCCGGTGAACGTGATAAACCGCTCATTATCTATTATCCCAAGCATGACCGTTGGATAAATGCGCTGCTGGAGTATGTCGAGCGTAAACAGTCTGGTATGCTCAGATATCCGCTCTACGTTCAGCCGATGGAAGTCGGCTCGGAGGTCGAAATACCTGATACAAAACGTCCGACACGCGTGGTCGCATTTGAAATGAGGCATGTCCGCAGTCAACTCTGCCTTGGCTATGAGATCCAGCAGGAGCGCAAGCTTCCCGACCAGGTCACCGGTGAAAATGTCTGCTGCTATCATCCGATTTTTTTGTATACGGGTGACGGGTTCGAAGCGGTCCACATACCATTTGGCCGTCTTGATTTAGCGGTCCACGAAGCGACTTTTTTGGCGCGTGATAGAGAGCTGGCCTCAATTGAGTCCAACCGGCACGCAACCCTTGAGATGGCGGTGGAGTGGGGCGCGAGCCAGGATGTAAAGGCCTTGGTTCTATGCCATATATCGGATCGCTATGCAATCGACGACGTGATCGAATCCGCATCCTTGGCGAAAAGAAATTCGGGCTTTCGAGGCGATTTGTATATAGCCCATTGCAATGAGATAATCCCCGTCCCATCTCCGTAGCCGCTGCCCCTGGACTGGAACCCTGGAACCCGCAAATTTGACAGACTAGCGACCGACATGTTAGCATATGGTGTTCTCGTGGCAGTTGTCCTGGTGATTTATGTAACGATTAAAGGTTTACATTGCATCTTCCATTGGGTAATTGGCGCGGGAAAGGAGGCGATGATTTGCGAAGACGAAAGTTTCGGCTCGCGCGAACCGCCGCACTGACAGCGATCATGCTGCCGATGCTGATGGCGGTTGGAGCCAACCGAGATGACGTCGTGCAAGCCCAGCGCCTGGAGACGGTAACTGTTAGAATTTGTTCGGATAGGACCGAGCGACAAGTACGAACCGCCCAGATGTCTGTTGGCGCGACCCTCAAGGAAGAAGGGGTCGTGGTGGGGCCGTTAGATTTGGTCTCGCCAGCGACGAATGAGCGACCGTATGATGGGATGAAGATCACGGTTGTTCGGGTTTCCGAATCGATTGAGGAGCACAGGCTGCCGATCGGTTTTGAGACCGTTAAAACATTCACTAAATCTCTCCGGCCAGGAATGGTCAAAGTGACCATGAACGGAGTACGTGGAGAGAAGGTCGTGCGTTACAAGGTCCGCTGTCATGATGGCGTACCTGTGATGCGCACCAAAGTCGAGAGCGTTGTTGTAAAGAAGCCTGTGAACAAGGTGGTCAGTATCGGTTCACGAGGGCGTTATACGAGCCGCGGTGAATACCGCACGCTGCGAGTTCTGCGAATGTCTGCCAGCGCATATGATCCCGGTCCAAGAAGCTGTGGACGATGGGCGAGCGGCAGGACAAGCTGTGGTATGAGAGCGGGCTACGGTGTGGTTGCTGTTGACCCGGATGTGATCAGCCTTGGAACCAGGCTTTATATCGAGGGATATGGTCATGCAATTGCAGGCGATGTAGGCCGCTCGATACAGGGAAATCGCATCGACCTTGGGTTCGACACATATCAAGAGGCGATCCGTTTTGGACGTAAAAAGGTAAACGTCCATATACTGGATTAAACCACGCCGGAATCGTATAAAAAAGCACAAGGGCCGCCTTATGGCGGCCTAAACCATTCAACCGGGTAATATTATGAACCTCGCATCCGCGCCACAAGTCAGAAAGCTCCTTGCAGACCATGGTTTGCGTCCGAAGAAGCGTCTTGGGCAGAATTTCCTGATAGACCGAAATGTGCTGGGCCGAATTGTAGCTGCAAGCGGCGCGTGTGAGGGTGTAAACGTCCTTGAGATCGGTCCGGGGCTTGGCGTGGTAACGAGAGAGCTTGCCGATACCGGCGCCAGGGTAGTATGCGTCGAAGCGGACCAGGCCTTGATCCCTGTTCTTGAGGATATGCTTTCCGGCAGCGATGTCGAGATAGTAAACCGGGATTTTCTAAAAGTCGGTCTGCCTGAATTCTTTGGCGAACGAGGCGGCGGCAAGTGGGTCGTGGTGGGCAATCTGCCGTATTACATTACCAGTCCGATAATCACTACACTTCTCGGTTCAAAGTGGTTTATTTCATCTATCGTGCTGATGGTGCAGAAAGAGGTTGCTAGAAGACTGCAGGCCGGTCCGGGCACGGATGACTACGGCTCACTAAGCGTATTCGTGCAATATCACTGCGAAATCGAGAGCGTGATGAGAGTGTCCAGAAATGTGTTTTATCCGGTGCCGGATGTCGATTCCGAGGTCGTCAAGCTGATTGTGCGCGAAAGGCCTGCTGTGCAGGTGCATGACGAGGCACTTTTCTTCCGAATAGTCAGGGCGGCTTTCGGAAAGCGCAGGAAGACCCTGCTTAATGCGCTCAGTTCCTCAGCGGATCTGGGTTGGGACAAAGAAATAGCCCATCACATGCTTGCTGAGGCCGGCATTGATGAAAGCAGGCGAGGAGAGACTCTATCGCTCGACGAGTTTGCTGCGCTCGCGGGTTCGAGTTTTGCAGGTTTGAGAAAGGTTCCCCTTGACAGCAAACTTGCAGACTGATAAAATACCGATGTCATATAGGGCATTGTAAGTGCCGGCATGAGTCCGGAAATACCCGCCATTTGAACTGAGATGCTGGAGGGCAACGCCCTATCCTTCGATTTGCGGGAGTAGTTCAGTGGTAGAGCGTCAGCTTCCCAAGCTGAATGTCGCGGGTTCGAATCCCGTCTCCCGCTCCATAACGAGGCGACGTAGCCAAGTGGCTAAGGCAGCGGTCTGCAAAATCGCTATCACCAGTTCGATTCTGGTCGTCGCCTCCACTCCACGAAGGAAAAGCATTCGAGAATTGCCGTTTATCGGCACAACTGGTATAATTTAACGGCAATATAATGGCAATAATCTGTAGTGTTATTGGCAATGGTTCTCGACTTATGACTGACACTCAATCTCAGTGGCAACCTAAATACTCCATCACTCCGTCCATCGCTCGCAACCTGATGGATATTGAAGCCGCTCGTGTAGTTGTTGAGAGCACTCCTTTACCACCAGCGGTTCAAGCCGAATTGACACGAAAGGCACGTATTCGCGCTACCCACTACTCTACTCGCATCGAAGGCAATAGACTTACGCTCCAAGAAGCAGAGGAAGTGATCTCCAGCAGGCGAAAGCAGTTCCATGGTCGGGAGCGCGACGCAGCCGAAGTCCAGAACTACTGGAACGCACTTATCCGAGTGGAGGAATGGGCAAGCAGGGCTAGGCCCGTAACTGAGGATGCAATTAAACGTATACATGCGATGGTGATGAATGGCTCCAGGTCGAAACCCATGCCGTATCGGGATGGTCAGAACGTCATTCGCGACTCTTTCACTGACGGCATCATCTATCTTCCTCCAGAAGCGCCGGATGTGCCTGGACTGATGAAGAAGATGGTCGCTTGGATCAATGCAGCCGAGATAGAGCAGGTTCCCGCTGTCATCATTGCTGCGCTGGCTCACTATCAGTTCGTTAGCATTCATCCTTACTATGATGGAAACGGGCGAACCGCGCGATTGCTGGCGACATTCATCCTGCATAGAAGCGGCTATGGCTTGAACGGCCTTTTCTCACTAGAGGAATACCATGCGCAGGACCTAGATGCTTACTATAGTGCACTTGATGTCGGTGGACACCACAATTACTATATGGGTCGTGCCGATGCAGACCTTACAGGCTGGCTGGAATACTTCGTGAGTACCCTGGCATCCGTTTTCTCTGCCGCCAAAGGCGAAGCCATTAGGTGCGCGGAGGATGGTTTACCTGGGGAACCAGAGCATTTGCGAAAACTTGATCATCGGGCAAGGATGGTGATCGCTCTGTTCTCTCGACAGGAGACAATCACATCATCGGACGTGGCTCAGACTCTCGGACTTTCAGGCAGAATGGCTCGCTTGCTACTCAAGGATTGGGTTGATGCAGGCTGGCTTTTGGTTGCTGATCCATCTAAACGGGCTAGGAGATATTCCCTGTCGGCAGAATATCGACAAAGCAGCCTGGGGAGTATATAGGGGCTTATTTTATGCTCAATTATCTTGGCGGGGGCGTGTGAGAATCGAACTCACCCGAGGACTTATTCAGCCCTCACAGCGGTTTTGAAGACCGTGCGAGCCACCAGGCCCGAACCACCCCCCTATCATTTTATATTTAGTATTTTATATTTTATAATTTCTATTTGGGATTCATTGATTATGTGATGTTGGTGAGGGTCACACCCTGCCTAACCTCCATTATACACTCAAGCGAGCAAAAACCTGCGCCTAACGTAGTCGCGTTCGCTGCCCCCGCCGCCGTTGCCGAGATAAGAGCCTCAGGAAGTGACATGCCCTGAATAATCGCAGCCATAAACATCGCCAGGAACGCATCTCCCGAACCGACAGCGCTGGCAAATTGAATCTCAGGCGGAACGGCCTTCCATACCTGAACGCCGTCGGTAACAATCGCGCCGCTGCGGCCCATGGTAACGGCAGTAATACTCACGCCGAACTGCTTAAGACTCTTCGCTGCTCGGACGATCTCCTCCAGCGTCAATAGCTCACGCCCGGCTATCTGCGATAGCTCGGTGACATTGGGCTTGACCATAAACGGAGCAGACTTGATCGCCTCTCTCAAATGGGAATTGCTCGCGTCCAGCACTGTCTTTACACCGGCGCTCTTGGCGATCCGGATTATATCGCCATAGAAACTCTCCGGCACACCGGGCGGACAGCTCCCGCACATCGCAATAAACTCACATCCGGCGACAAGGCACTTGGTCTTCTCAAACATCAGGTTGACCTCGTCGGCAGTGACCTGCGGACCGTTTTCATTGATCTCAGTCTGAGTGCCGTTGATCGGATCAACCACGGCTATGCAGAGCCTTGATTCGTCTTTGACCCGCACAAAATCGTGCCGCAAGCCCTCTTCGCTTATCAGCCTTATAATGGCCTCGCCCGTCGCGCCGCCCACAAAACCGGTCGCAGCGGCTTCATGACCGACCGTCTTGAGCACTCTGACGACATTTATGCCTTTGCCGCCCGCCACGGTCCGGCATACGCTCGGCCTGTGAACTCTGTCCAGCCCAAAGCCTTCCACCGTATATGTCTTATCAATCGCCGTATTCGGAGTTATGGTTAATATCAACAAGAGCCTCCATATAACTACAGAAAATTCTACGCTCGATACAAGCCGGATGTCAAACAGACCGCTTGCGAGAATTACCCGGAAGATTTTACTGTCGGCATCGAATAAATATAAGGTAAATTGAGTGAACCATATTGTGCTTGGCGGCATCAATTCTATATAGTATAGGAAGTATATTGACCGTATGTGACGAGGGAGGGTTATTGTGAGAAAGGTTTTCCTGTATACTTTTGTAATTATTCTGCTTGCGTGCCAGTGTGCCTGGGCGGCAGGTAAAATTACAGCCGACCCGAATGTGTCGTCGGACCGCGCAGGGCTTGAGCAGTGGGATAGTGATTCGCGTCTGTCTCAAAAGGTGACCTACGAGGCTCGGCACAAGGCCGTCAAAGTCATACTTGCCGACCTATCGGATATGACGGGCGTCATCTTCAATGCCGGTTACAATAAGCTGGACTGGCAAGTCAGAGACCGCAAGATGAATATCTTCGCCAAGGATGTCGTACTTGCCGACCTTCTGAATTCCATTGCTCGAACAATGAAATTCAAGTGGAGTATTAGTAAGGATGTAACCCCATGGACTTACAGGATTTTCATGGACAGGAAGACACTAGCATCAGCCAATACTGAACTGAGCAAGTCACAGGCGGAATATGACAAGGAAGTGCAGCGGCGGCGCCAGGATTTCCTCAATACGATGGAAAACTGGGATGATGACCTCACGGATGATGAGCTGGAAGCATTAAGAGAGGACGATCCCTATACATATATGCTGCATACTTTTGGCACAGGCGCAGCATTCAAGGGGCTGCTCAATGACGTGCCGAATATGAAAGAGAATTTCCTCAACAAAAAGGATATGGCTTATCCTATCGCCAAACTCTCGCCTGAGACTCAGCAGCTTATTTTGAATGTTGTGAAGTCGGGGTATGGCGAGGCTTTTACCAAAGACAGCGAAAGTAAGTTCACCAATGGAGGAGTCGGCCTTGATTTCGAGCCGGACGAGCTTGACTGGAAAGCGTATGAAGACAAGAAATTTGCAGGGTTCGGCATATGCATCTACGAGGAGTTTTATATGCTGGATGCTTTTCTGGGAGAACCGTCTAATCCGACTATTCAATGTATGGCTGAACAAAGACTTCTCCAGCGTGAGAAAAACATTTCCGGCAGAGAGGCATGGAACCGGACTCGAGACAAATATTTTGATGCATGTGTCGAAGAGTCGAAGCGGATGGAAAAATTCTTTCCCACCGAGCCTCAACCGGATGTGCCGGATGAGCCGGACCTGCATAAAAAAATTAAGGTGGAGCCTGAAGAGAAGCGGCGGCTTGAACTTGCCGACTATGAAGCCGCGACCGCCAAGGCCAGTGATTTTGCCATAGTATCCGACAGCTATAAGTTCATCGATGGTTATGCCAAGATCAGCAAGTCTGAGACGGAACTGAAGGATGTCCTTGCTGCAATAGGTGAGGGATATCGATATAACTGGGACAAACACAACTCGTTCATCGAACTCAGGAGCAAGGACTGGTTCAAGAGACGCACTACCCAGATCCCGGACGAGTGGGTCGAGAAGTGGCGTGCTAATCTCAAAAAGAACGGCTATATGTCCATCGATGACTACGCTCAGATTGCCACCCTCACCACGGAACAGATCAGGGAGAATTTCCAGACAGATGATGATTTTGCCAAAATGGGTATTTTTACCGGCTCGGGTTCTAAGGATATATGGCTGATGAGGCTTTACGCCACCTTGAGCGCGTCTCAAAAGAAAGAGATGTTCTCCGATCTGGGTCTGAACGTATTGACTCTTGGTGCGGATCAGTGGGAGTATGCGTATAGGACTTGCCCGGAGCTTATCAGTGGCAAGTCTGTGATATTACGCTGCGCGCTTTCATCCGATGAGAATGGTGCTCCTGTATATACATTCCGGCTGACCGATACGGATACACGCGACCGTATGGGTATATGGGTAGTCAAGATGCTCAAATATGAACCGCCTGAGCCCCAGCCTGAAAACCTAAAGCCGGAAGAGAAAAAGAGCGATAGCACTTCGGGATCGGGTGCCACAGGCAATGCAGAGAAGAAGTGACAGATAATACGCACAATATGAAGGAGAAGCACAGTGAGGAAGGCAGTAGTTATATTAACTTTAGTAATGATGGTTTGCGGAGGCGCATGGGCGTTTGGCAAGGTCACTGTTGATCCGAATGCTTCCGACCAAGCCGTGATCGAGCAGTGGGAGAATGATACTCGCCTGTCTCAGAAAGTCACATATGAAGCCAGGCATAAGGCTGTCAAGGTCATACTCGAAGACCTATCGGATATGATGGGCGTCACTCTCAATGCCGGTTTCAATAAGCAGGACTGGCAGGTCAGAGACCGCAAGATGAATATATTTGCTAAGGATATCACCCTTGCCGACCTTCTGAATTCCATTGCTCGAACTATGAAATTC
>JBDKUO010000036.1 GCA_039679645.1 Armatimonadota bacterium | reverse complement strand
GCTGAGAATCGGTTTTTTGAGGACTGTTTACAGTAGAGGCATACTGCTACAAGCGAGATATCAGTTATTTGCAGCGATTCTGCGCCTAAAATGAACGCAATATTCGTCTATCGCAATTGCCTCTTTTTGGCGTTGTTTGACCGAGTGATGTGCCAAGTGATATACTAAATTGTCGGTTGCGCACCTGTAGCTCAGTGGATTAGAGCATCTGACTTCGGATCAGAGGGTCGGGGGTTCGAGTCCCTCCAGGTGCGCCATTTTATTGTACGTTTGGGAACTAGGCATATGATAACCTCCTACCACATCCACACAAAGTTTTCTGACGGCCAGAATACCGCTCAAGAAATGATTGAAGCTGCCATACAATCAGGCATTGACGAGATCGGTATTTCCGACCACTACGTCCTTACTGATGGACCGGTATTCGACTGGAGCATGAAACTGGACGGATTATCTGATTATTTCAATGTCCTCAATCAAGCAGCGGACAAAGTCCGTAGCAAGATCAATGTTCGTTATGGCCTCGAGGCCGACTTTGTCCCTGAAATGACAGATAGGCTCGCAGAGACGCTGCATGATTATCCTTTCGATTATGTGATCGGGTCGGTCCACTTAATAAATGGGGCTTGTATTGACGGCAGCAAAGACTATTGGGATGCCTTGAGCCAGTCTGAGAAAAATGATGTAATTCGCACTTACTGGCATATGATAGCCCGGCTTGCAAAGTCGGGAATCTTTGACATTGTCGGCCATATGGACCTCTACAAGAAATTCGGCTCTCAGCCGACCATAGATGTCTCTGAAGACATAATGATCGCACTGGACGCAATTGCCAAAGCCGGGATTGCGGTGGAACTCAACACCTCGGGCTGGCACAAACCCATTAATGAAGCTTATCCTTCCGCAATGATCCTTAAAGGCTGCCATAAGCGCGGGATTCCAGTGGTCCTGACTGCCGATGCGCACAGGACCCAAGATATCACACGTGACTTTGACAGAGGCTGCCAACTGCTGCAGAGCATAGGATACGCAAGCAGAGCGGTTTTTGAAAATCGAAAACTGACGATGATCGACTTAACATAGGAGCAAACAATGTGTCAGGCACTAGCTAACCTGATGGCCAATGCAGGCTATCAACTATATGAAAAATCCCTTCGGAGAATTGACAACGAGGCAAGCGTCTTCACCGTCGTCCGTCAAGGAAAAAAACTTGTCGGCATGATCGGACCAGAACAGACCCGCAGGCTAGCCGATGAAGTCGGTCCGGAAGGACTGAAACTGCCGTCCGGAGAAAAGGTGACGCTCCACCCCTTGACCTGGGACAACTATATGCTTCTCGAGCAGATGCTGCCCCTGGCGCCCTCCACTTGCGATAAGGCCGCCTCATTTGGAACGGGCGACAGGCTGGGAATGGTAAGCGCTGCTCATCTTGAAGCCGACCGCAATTATCCGGTTTTTCCAATCATAGCGCAGCAGTCGCCTCGTGAACTGGAACGGACCAGCCGGACGTTCAAAAGCGTGCTGCTGGACGCCGTCATGGGCGTTCTGGAGTCGGGCTACATGGGCTCTTTTGGCGCAGATGCCGATCACATAAAGAGTGAGACTCATTTCATGGAGGGCGTTGAGGCAGGCTACAGCATGTTTACCCTTGACGTGAGTGATGACTTGCTGGATATAAGCAGCCTCTCTGCATCACAGACGGCTGACGCGGCAAGTAACCTGACTGGGCTCAGCCGCAGGATAGTGGATGAATATGCAGGAAAGAGCATATCTATCGCAGATGAGCCGGATTATGCTTTCTCCGAGGACGAACTGATTAAGTCGGCTATGGTATACGAGAAATCCATGCTTCAGGCGGTCCGCTTTAACGGAATGGCAAAGACTAAACTTGATGAGTTCGATCTTGAAATTTCAATAGACGAAGGCAGTCGCGACACAACAGCGGAAGACCACCTCTTCGTGGCCGAGTTCTTGCATCGGAATAACGTTGATTTCAAGAGTCTGGCGCCTAAGTTCCCAGGCCAGTTTCAGAAAGCGGTCGATTACAAAGGCGATTATGACGAGTTGAAACGTTCTTTCAGCATTCATAGCGAACTGGCGAGGCTCATTGGAGGATATCGGCTGAGTATGCACTCCGGCAGCGATAAGTTCAGCGTCTACAAAATGTTTGCTGAAGCGACTGGGGGTAATTTCCATATCAAGACATCAGGCACAAGCTGGCTGCAGGCCGTCAGACTGATAGCTCATATAAATCTGCCGCTGTTCAAAGAGATGTATGATATCTGCATTAAGACTCTGCCGGAAAACAAGAAGGCATATCACGTGGACATCGCACTCGCCGATTTTCCCGATAAGCTCCCATATGACGCAATCAGATTTTTCGGCGAGCCGAATGTTCGGCAGTTGTTCCACATATCATATGGCGCCCTGCTGGATGCAAAGCGACCCGAAATCATCAACACTCTGCTTAAAAACGAGCAGCAGCACTACGCTTTTGTAACCGAGCATGTCGAGAGGCACTTGAAGCTGGCATTTGAATAAAAAAGGAGAGGAGTGCTCCCTCCTCTCCCGACGCCTTAGGCGGCTTTCTGCCTGCTCCTCACCTGCCTGCGGGTATCTTCCTCTTTCTTTATCCTCATGGAGGATATTCGGGAGACTGCCCTTGCAAATGCAGCGCGGTCTGTATGCCTCTCTTGAGGTTTACAAAACAGGCTCTGAAAAATATATTCGCCCATTGCTCACTCCTCCGGTAGGCGGTACCGGTATGTCACCTATTTTGACTGCAGATCACGCCTGCTTGTTCCACATATAGACCAATATTCTGCACTATTTGTGATTGTATAGTCATCAGTTTTGCTGTACGGCAAGTGCCATCGCGAGCACGTATGCTGCAACGAGCCCCATACCCTGCCATTTTTGCAGCCTACCCCTTGTAAGCAGCGCCGAAACAACAATAGTCAGAACTGTCATCATCACAAACATCGGACTCATCAGGTTTCTAACTATGTCATGACCTTTGAAATGAGCAACAAATGGCATAACCGCCAGTAGCAGAGAGTTGTGATTTACCTTCGAGCCTATGAAGTTGCAAATTGAGAGTTCCGCATTATGGCCGTTTTTAAGAACTATCATATATGCCGTAAGTTTTTCGGGCATCTCAGAAGCTATCGGGCCAAGCACGATAGCAATCACCACGGGGCTGACATTGAAAAGCGTCGCGATGTGGATCATCGAGTCTACAAACGGCTCCGAAGCTAAGTAGACAATAGTGCCGCCTGCAAGCAACTCGATTCCAGCTCTGATCATGCCTTTGCGGGTTATGGTATGATTCTCCACACACTCCGATTTGCCGTTTCGGATAACCTGAAAGACATACCCGCTGAACACAAGCGCCAGAATGATACCCTCAAGCAGACTCAGAGCATCATCTCCCCACACAAAAACAAACGCTATAGCGCCGGTCACCAGAAGATATAGCGCATCTATGCGGGTAGCTTTCGAAAGGCGTATCTCCTTCACAGGTTTCTTGCTAAGTTTTGATGTGGCAAGCCAGATCACCATGCCGTATCCAAGAGTTATCAGGATCGTGCAGGAACCAATAGCCGAACCTATGGCCATTTTGTATTCGCCTTTCATGGATGCCCAAAAGACAAATGCATACTCCGGCAGCGTGGTAAAGAGCGCCAGTATTATGCTGCCGACTATGTTGCATCCCCATATCTGGGCCATCACCTCTGCCCCGCGACTGAGCAGGTAAGCTGCAAACACGATTATTAACAACAATGCTGCAAACACAAGAATAGCCATAAATTCTCCTTAGTTATTCGTCAAAAAAGACCCTTGCCCTTTGGTGAAAGGACAAAGGTCTTGCATTACATCACTGCCGACACGGCCAGCCCCGCGCCCACGCGCGTGACGGTTGTTGACCGCGCCGAACCCGCCAATTGCGGGCTGCTACTCCCCTTTGGGATATTCAATTTTTGTTACTATAACATATTTGGACAAGGCAGCGCAACTCGCAATGCGCACTACGTTTTTGCACAAAAACAGACCACAAAAATCAACTTGAAGGATGTTTGTCCACCTACAACTAAGTCATAATGGGGAAGGCGCCTTAGAGACGGATTATCCGGCTGACGGTTAGGAGCAGGATGCAGAAAACCGAGGGTGCAGTACGGGGCAATAAAACCAGGCGGTGGTATTGATGGACAGTAAGCCCGTAAACCCAATCATTGCAGCTCTCTACGGGGCTGTGGTTGCGTTGGCTATAGGCTACGGATTGTGCTTCTTCCTGCTAAGAGCAGGTGTGGCAAATGTTACCTGCCCGGGCGAGGTAATGGACTATGGCGGCCCGGCATTTGCTCGCGCAGGGTTAAATTTGTGCGCCGTGCAGCATGCCCTTCTTGCGGGCGGCGGCAGCCTCGGCGGGGCAAAGGCTTCGGCTCAGGTGATATTGCCGATAATCACGTGGTCTATCATACCGATAGCCGCATTGTTTGTATCGGGTTACGCCGCGGGCAGGCTCAGAGCCGGTTCAACCGGGTTTGGAATAATTGCTCCGGCTATGGTCGGCGGTATATTGTATGCGCTCGCTCTGGCTGCTATGTCTGCTTTGTTTGCCGCGCCCATCAAATCTGCCGCGCTGCCTTCCGGCGGCGGGTTTGAGTTTGCTCCACCAGACTTTCCGCTGCATCCGACATTCAAAAGCACATTGATCACCGCAGGGCTCTTCGGCGTGATCTTCACATATATCGGCAGTCATTTTGCAGCGCATGAGACGGACAGAAGACGGCATATCAGCCGGTGGTGGGTCTGCGGGAAGTCTATACTACCCTTTGCGCTCGTTCTTGAGTTGATAATAGCGATAGCATCCCAGGCCTGGCTGATCTCAAAGACCGGGCCCAAGAACCCCGAGGGTCCCGCGGGCAGAGCGATAGTCAAGTACCAGCCTACCGTTGCAGGCATTGCCTACGGGCTTATAAACGGCGCATCACTTCGCGGCGAAGTCATCTCCAGCCTTGGCGGTGAGAAAAAGCCGTTTTCAGCCAATCTGAACCTATACACCGGCATGCGGACTCACTTCCAAGGCCGGGACACACAAAAACAACTTGGCGGCATTGCATATGTCGGCCTGGTCCTTATGGCGATAATAGGGCTGACCTCAGGAGCTTTGGCAGTCCGCTGGGGCTCCCGTGACGGCTCCCTGCCAACTGCCATTCGCATCGCCGTAATCCACGCCGCATATCTGGCTCTTACCATGTTCATATGCGCACTGGCATGGCAATCGACCATTCATGCCGGTTCCATAAAGTCGAGTTCGGGAGTGTCGATCAATCTCCAATATAATCCGATTATGCTCTACTCGATCTTCGGAATGTTTGTAATGGCCTTCATCGGCGCGTATCTGACCAACAGACTCTATACATCCGGACGGAGGGGTTTCCCGTCGGTATGATCGTGGAAAACAGCACCATATTTAGTATGTCGACCGCACTCAAAGAAGCCGTTATAGACTATCCAACCGATGGCCTGTTGGTCGAGTTAAAATATTGCCCCAAGGGGTCGAGCCGCTATATATCGGGCACTTACTATCGCATGACTCCGGCTCGTGAGCATGGCAGGCTGATTCGCCTCAGGATCAATAAATTCAATCGATATCCAGTAAAGGTTCAGTTCAAGACATCCGAATATGAAAGAAAGACAGACCGCCGTGGGAAGGTCCAGGTTTATCAGAAACTGCGTGTGGAGAAGTTTCGCAGTGCCGAAGACCTTATACTGGCGATCTTTCTGCACGAGTTTTCGCACTATCTGGATCATATCGAAGGTCTTAACGGTCGATACAAACAGACAAAGGCTGACAAGTTCGCTGTAGACATGCTTAAAAAGCTGGAAGTGATATAATGCGCCGCAGAATACCCGGGAAATCTTTATTTGCGCAAAAGGCTCACTTTCTAAAGGCAGGTCCGCACGAACTCGGAAAGAAAGCGCAGCACAAGCGACGCCGCAAGACCGAGCGCCGGCAGGAACGCCGAGCCGAGCGCGGAGACCTTGGAGAATAACCAGACCCCTTTCTAAATATAAAACAACAAATCTCAAATATTAAATTTGAAGGGCTATTGCAATGTGTTTGTAAGGGTGTTATAATCTCTCAAATCTTGCAGTAAGCCGCCGAATGGTGGAGGAATCATTGCTTTGAATGTGTTGATTCTGACCTACAGGATGTATAATCGCTCGACGGACCCGACGGAGGCGAAAGCGTTGGGCATCGGGTTGCCGGGTGCGCCGGCGGCGGATAATTCAATATCGGTAGTATTAATCTGAGGCAGGGCCGTTTTTTAGGCGCCTGTCCTTTTTGCATTCTGGTGGTATATCAAACTGGCAGGTATGACCGGAGGTAAGTGATGAGTTACCGATTTGGCGATGAGATCGAAGTTATTATTGACCGCGAAGGGCTGGGCAGTGACGAAGGAGTCGGCCATTTGCCTGATGAAACGATGGTTGTGATTTCGGGTGCAGGCGGCAAAGTCGGCGAGTGTGTAAGAGCAACTGTGCTTGCAATCGAGTCCACAAGGCTCGGCCCGTCCGTCCTGGCAAATGCGAAGTACTAGGCAACAGGCCTTAGGTAGCAGGCAACAGTGATAGGCTGGGTGTATCGATCTTATTCCCGACACGTGCTGCTCGTTTCGGGAATAAATTCCCGAAACACCCAACGTATTGATTTATGCAATGTACATAATAGAGGCGATAGGTAATAATGTCAGATAACCCGACTATTACCTATCACCCAACACCTGACACCTGATTTAGGCCTGCTCACCTGAGAAAATATCTCGTAGCTCCTTTTCTCTATCTGCTTTAATCATGGCGATCACGCTGTCGCCTGCGCGCAGCTTTGTGTCCGCGTGCGGGATAATAGCGTGGTCATCACGAATGACGGATATGATCAGAGCATTAGCAGGCAAATCAAGTTGACCGATTTTCACGCCATTGGCCGGTGAAGATGAGTTGATATCTGCCTCAACGACCTCAATTTCGCCCTTCTTAAGAGCGGCAAGGGGTATAACCTGTCCCGTCTCGATCTGCTGTTCGAGCAGGTTGAATATGATCCGGGTGCTGCTGACG
Organism: Armatimonadota bacterium; assembly: GCA_039679645.1. Taxonomy (NCBI): domain Bacteria; kingdom Bacillati; phylum Armatimonadota; species Armatimonadota bacterium. Next base: position 2,566 of record JBDKUO010000036.1, on the reverse strand, counting down.
GTCTGGTCGATCCCGAGCTGCTGAAAGAGTTCTTCGTTCTTGGGATCGTTGACGCGGGCAATAGTTCTGGGCACGCCGAATTTTCTTTTGGCCATTTGGCAGATTACCAGGTTGTCTTCATCATCGCCCGTTACGGCTACGACCACGTTGGCTCTGCCCATTCCGGCCTCATTCATTGTGCGGATCTCGCAGCCGTCTCCATGCATCACCGTCTCACCGAGTTCACCAGTGAGCAATTCAGCGGTCTTTCTGTCTTTTTCAATGATAAGGACTTCATTTCCCTCTGCACATAGCGCTCTAGAGAGGTGATAACCCACTTTCCCGCCACCAACAATTATCACATACATCGGGTTCTTTCTACTCATTGGTGGCCTCCAGCACTTTGTCTTCCAGTCCGAACTGGCTGTATTGCTCTATCTTATCATATGGCTTGCCGAGTATTTTGTCGTGTAATATTCCCGCGCCTAAACATGTCGTGCAGATCGTGTCGATTCCCATATCGGCATAGACGTATGATCTGATCGGATCGTATATTCTCGCAACGACCTTAGGCACTTTGAACCTTACTTTCGCCAATTGAACAGACATTATGTTTCTGTTATCACCATTGGTTACGGCAACAAACGCATCCGCATGTTCCGCGTCGGCTTTCTTGAGCGTGTCTTCCGAAAGCCCATTGCCGACTACTTTCTTGCCTTCAAAATCGCTTGCCAGCCTGCGGAACGAATCAGGGTTTTGGTCAATAACAGTTACTTCATGCCCTTCGCGGGCCATCATGGTCGCAATTGTAGATCCTACCCTGCCGCAGCCCAAAATAACTACCTTCATATTTATTTCCCTCTATATATCTCAGATACCAAGACCATAGTCTACACCGGCACAACGGCACTGTCAATAGCAATTAGACGAGGCTTTCGGGGTTTAGGCCCTGCAGATAATCGGGCACAAACCGGCCGTCTTTGCGGATCAGTTCGTCATCGAAATAGATCTCGCCACCGCCGTATTCCGGTCTTTGGATCATGACCATATCCCAGTGGATTTTCGACTTATTGCCGTTGTCGGCCTCCATGTAAGCCCGTCCGGGTGTGAAGTGTATGGAGCCGTCGATCTTCTCATCGAAGAGAATGTCGCGCATTGCATGCTTTATGTGCGGGTTAAAGCCGAGCGAAAACTCCCCGATATAGCGCGCGCCATCGTCAGAGTCGAGGATATCATTGAGCGCCTTGTTGTCCGATCCGGTCGCTTCGACAACCTTGCCATCTTTCAATACCAGCCGAATGTCATCGAACGGCTTGCCATGGTATATCGTGCCTGCATTGAACTGGATCACTCCATTGGAGCTGTCTTTGACCGGAGCTGTAAAGAGTTCGCCATCCGGTATATTGACATGCCCATCGCAGAGAATGGCCGGAATGTTTTTTATTGAAAACTCCAGATTTGTATCCTTCGGGCCGATTAGTCGCACACGATCCGTTCGTTCCATTCGCTCCTTAAGCGGGATCATAGCCTTTGACATTTTGTCGTAGTCAAGAGTGCACACGTCAAAATAGAAGTTCTCAAAGCTCTCCGTGCTCATACCCGCAAGCTGAGCCATCGATGATGACGGCCAGCGCAGCACTACCCACTTAGTATGGTCGACCCTCTGATCCATCACAGGTTTCTGCCAGTGTTCCTGGTAGATTTTCATTCGATCATCGGGAATATCGGAGAGTTCGGTAACATTATGGCCGCCGCGCAGAGATATATAGCAGTCCATATCTTTCATGAACTCCAAGTCGCGCTTGCCGAGAATCTTCATCTGCTCTTCGGTGGAGTTGGATATAAGCGCACGTCTTATTCTCGCATCATGGACGTCTACAAATGGCTGCCCGCCAGCCTGACACACACGATCTACAAGCACGCAGACCATGTCCGAAGGAATTTCATATGAGTCTATAAGGACTTTCTCGCCCGTCTGAACCTTCACTGAGTATCCGACCAGCAGGTCGGCCAGTTTTTTCATTCGCGGATCTATCATCTGTAAGCCTCCTGATTGTAACTATCACGGATTATAATACCACTTTACAGGTCGCAAACGCTATTTCAGTGGGAATGTACAACAAAACAAAAACCATGTGAGCACTCGGCTTTTCAACCTGGTCACATGGCTTTTTTTTGACTCTTTTTGAACTGATTTGGTGCCGAAGGCGGGAGTTGAACCCGCACGCCCTTGCGGGCACATGGTCCTGAATCAAGGGATGGATTTCAGCTTCGCTCACGCACACCAAAATTGCTATTTGAGCACAAATTGCATTACTTGGTCAATAGCCAAGTGAGGTAATTTTTCAACCGACTCCGCACGAACCATGGAATGTAGTTGATCTATATCTTCACAGCTTGGTTCGTGCTATTCTGTGTTTGTATGTTACACCGGGCATCAGCGATTGTCAAGATGCCATTAAAAGAGGCAATTGCGATAGACGAATATTGCGTTCATTTTAGGCGCAGAATCGCTGCAAATAACTGATATCTCGCTTGTAGCAGTATGCCTCTACTGTAAACAGTCCTCAAAAAACCGATTCTCAGC
>JBDKUO010000035.1 GCA_039679645.1 Armatimonadota bacterium | reverse complement strand
ATACTCACATCCACCTCCGGGTAAGGCGCAAACATTATGCTCTCACCCTCGTGCGGCAGAGCCTGCCAGATCTCTTCGGTGATAAACGGCATGATCGGGTGCAGCAGCCGCAGGGTTGCCTCCAGCACATAATATAAGACTGACTGGACTTGAGACTTCTCTTCGTCGCTTCCTCTGAGCCTGGGCTTTGCCAGCTCTATATACCAGTCGCAATACTCGCTCCAAAGGAACTCATAGATAGCGCGGGCCGCTACGTCCATATTGTATGTCGCCAGGCTGGAGTTTACCGTCTCGATCACTCGGTTCAGCCGAGAGATTATCCAGCGGTCTTCGAGATGGAGAGCGTCCTCATCCAGGCCCTCTCCCCCATAGCCTTCCAGGTTCATAATCACGAACCGGCTGGCGTTCCAAATCTTGTTTCCGAAGTTGCGGGTGTCCTCCACGCGCTTGTCTGAGAACTTGATATCCTGGTTCATGCCCGTCTGCTGGATCAGAGCGAACCTGAGGGCGTCCGCGCCGAACTTGCCAATGAGCTCGAGCGGGTCCACGCCTGTCCCAAGGGACTTGCTCATACGCTTGCCCTCTTCGTTGAGGACCGTGGCGTAGATATACACATCCTCAAACGGTATCTTATCCAGATATTCAAGGCTGGAGAAGATCATTCTGGCGACCCAAAGGTATATGATCTCGCGCGAGGTCACCAGCACATCCGTCGGATAAAAACTCTTCAACTCCGGTGTCTGTTTTGGCCAGCCCATAGTCGCGAATGGCCAGAGCGCGGATGAAAACCAGGTGTCGAGCACGTCAGTATCCTGGGTCACGCTGGAGTGGCCGCACTTGAGTTTGCTTATCGCGTCCTCCCGGCTCCTGGCGGCAACTACTTCTCCGCACTCGTCGCACTTATAGATCGGGATCCTGTGACCCCACCAGAGCTGTCGCGATATGCACCAGTCGCGGACGTTCTCCATCCACTCTACAAATATCTTCTCATAGCGGTCCGGGTGGAACTTCACCTTGCCCTGCTTCACCACATCTATAGCCGGCCCGGCAAGCTCTTTCATCTTGCAGAACCACTGTTCAGAGAGCAGAGGCTCGATTGTGGTGTGGCAGCGCTCGCATGTGCCTACTGAGTGGGAATAGTCGTCTATATGATCGAGCAGGCCGAGTTTATCCAGATCATCGACCACTTTCCGGCGAGCCTTGAATCGGTCCAGGCCCTCATAATCAGTCCCGGCTTCCTGTGTCATCGAGCCGTCCGGGCCGATAACCACTATCTGCTGCAGCTTGTGGCGCATGCCTATCTCGAAGTCATTGGGGTCGTGCGCGGGTGTAACCTTAACCGCGCCCGTCCCGAACTCGATGTCCACATGCTCATCAGCCACAATCGGGATCAGACGGTCAGTGAGTGGGAGCTTGACGTTCTTGCCTACCATCGCTTCATATCGTTTGTCGCCAGGGCTTACAGCAACGGCTGTATCACCGAGCATGGTCTCGGGCCTGGTGGTCGCCACGATTATATATCCCGAGCCATCCTCCAGCGGGTAGCGCAAATGCCAGAGATGGCTGCGCTGCTCCACGTATTCGACCTCGATATCCGATATTGCAGTGCGGCAGCGCGGGCACCAGTTGATGACTCGCGCGCCGCGGTATATGTAACCCTTATCAAAGAGCCGAATGAACGATTCCAGAACGGCGTCGGTGTATCCGGCGTCCATCGTAAAACGCTCGCGCTCCCAGTCGAAGGAGAACCCCATCGTTTTGAACTGGTGAATAATCTGTCCGCCGTATTCTTTCTTCCAGGCCCACACCCTCTCAAGGAACTTCTCCCGGCCCAGGTCATGGCGGGTAAGGCCCTCTTTTGCAAGCGCCTGCTCGACTTTGTTCTGTGTGCCGATACCGGCATGGTCGGTCCCGGGCAGGCAGAGAGTGTTAAAACCCTGCATCCTCTTCCACCTGATCAGGACATCCTGGATGCTGTAGCAAAGCGCATGGCCTATGTGCAGCGAACCCGTAACATTGGGCGGTGGGATTGTAATGCTGTATTTGGACTTGCTCTCGTCCGGCTGGGGGTGGAAATAGTTTTTATCCAGCCAGAACTTATACCACTTATTCTCGACATTGGTCGGGTCGTATACTTTCGGCAGCTCTGCCGCTTGTTTTGAATTGTCGCTCATTTATAGACTCCTTAAAAAGCTGAGAGCGGAGAGTAGATAGCCCAAAGCCCAAAACCGTCGCCGCTCGACACATGATCGGGCGCGATATCTTATCGCGACCGCACATAATTATGCGATTTAAATCGCAACATTCTCTTGCGGGCCGGATCGGATATCCAGCCCGAACGAAGCTCCTATGGTTTCTCTACAGGCAGGATACCTGGAGGGATAAACTTATCGCGAAAGCACGAAAATACGAAACCGCGAAATTTTCTTTTCGTGTTTCTTCCCTTTCGTGTTTTCGTGATGGAAATCATATTTGCTCAATAAAATACTTGTCTCGCCTCATGGCAAACCAACTGCCGAAGATAAGTCCCCAGAACATCGATGCGCCGATACCGAACTGCATCAGCATATATGTAGTCTGAACCTCAGCCTGAGACATCGGGTTATACGGATCGTTTTGCATTATGCTAAGAATTGCTCCGCACAGCAGAAAAGCCGCAATGCCGGACATTATCGCGCATACCGGCCCGTTTATGACATAGCCATAACGCTGACCCAGACGCATCCACACAAACTCCAGTGAGAGTGTGGCTCCCAGTAAGCCGATAAGGACAGATGCTACCCCTCCTAAAATCGAGCTCCACAATTTCAGCGACGCGGACCCGATCAGTGCGTTGTAACGCCAAAAGAAATACTGGCCAATTGCTGTAATGATAAAGGCGGGCACCACCCAAACGAATGTGCGTGTCCAAAACCATGACTTGGCTTCATAATAGTCCAACTTTTCATCGACCATCAGATCACCTCTGAACAAACAAAAAGCCCCGCCATCCCTTTTCAAGGACGACAGGACTCGTGGTACCACCTTGATTCCTCTGCTCAAGTTAAACTGAGCAAAGCTCATGCGGCTGTAACGGGCATACCCGGCGGGTTCTACTAAGAGTTAATCCGTTCTTCCCGCGGCATGCGAGGCGACATTCGAGCGGCACTTGCCGGAAGCTTACACCGAACGCTTCCTCTCTATAGACTCCTGCCGTCTACTCTTCCCCGCGCCTATATTCTATATTAAGTTATTCTAGCGTGTTTGGATTGGATTGTAAAGTCGTATACCCTCAGAATGGCGTTTTCAATTGACCTGTGTCCTGGCAGATGGTACCATGGACGAGATATGCCGACAATCGCTTACCATACACTTGGCTGCAAGGTCAACCAATACGAGACAGAGAAGATCCGCGAATCGATGGAGAAGGCTGGTTGTAAGAGTGTGCCTTTCTCATCATACGCTGATGCCTATCTCATAAATACTTGCAGCGTAACAGCCGTGGCCGACTCGAAGTCGCGCGCTGCTGTGCGCAAGGCTCTGAGGTTAAACCCCGATGCATTTATTGTGGTCACAGGTTGCTATGCTGATATCGAGCCAGCTCAAATTCGATCTTTCGAGGGTGTCGGTTTGGTCGTTGCGCATGATGAAAAGGATGCAATAGCCGAACGGCTGGCAGCTCACTTTGGTATTTCTGACTTGCGACACACAGCATCCGGTATGCAACCACGTCCTCGAACACGAACGCGCGCGGTGGTTAAAGTCCAGGATGGGTGCGATCAGTTCTGCGCATACTGCGTGATCCCATATGCAAGAGCAGGCAGGAAGTCCAGGCTGGTGCCTAATATTTTGGATGAACTGAGGTCATTAGCGGATTTCGGATACCAGGAGATCGTGCTGGCGGGTATCAGGCTCGGCTCATATGAAGATGGTGATATGCGCCTGCCCGAACTGATAACGAAAGCTGCAGAGATAGACGGTATAATGAGAATCAGGCTCAGCTCGATAGAGCCGTGGGAAGTGAGCGATCATCTGCTCGATGTTATGAACGATCCCAAGGTCTGCCGGCATCTGCATATACCGCTTCAGAGTGGAGACAGTGATGTTTTGGCGCGCATGAACCGTCCTTACGACGCCAAGGAGTATGATAGAATAATCAGTCGAGTAAGGGAGAGAATCGACGGTATCGGGATTACTACTGATGTTATCGTCGGATTTCCGGGCGAGACCGACAGAGAGTTTGCAAATACATGCGCCATGATCGAGAGAGTGGACTTCTCGCGGCTCCATGTATTCAGATACTCGCCCAGGCCCAGGACAAAGGCCGCTGATATGACAGGCCAGGTCGACGCTGAAACAAAAAGGGTCCGAGCTGAAAAACTGTCGAAGCTTGGAAATGATGCTATGATGAGATTTGCTACGTCTCACATCGGCAAGACCCTAGAGGTGCTCGTTGAGACGGCGTCGGGAAAGGGTTCCAAGGCTTCAGGAAAATCCGGCGTGCAGCTAACAGGGTATGCGGACAATTATCTGAGTGTCGTTTTTGAATGCGATCTTGCTCTAAGAGGCAGTATTGCCGGTATAGAGATTGTCGGTGTTGACAATGACGGGTGTGCAAGAGGGCTTGTTCGCTACTGATTGCCAACACATTTTCACTTCCAATATTAATATCTGATTTGTAAAGGAGGGCCCACAATGAATGACTGCATTTTCTGCAAAATTGCAAATAAGGAAATCGGCAAGCTTGTCTACGAGGATGAACTTGTAGTTGCCTTTGACGACCTCAATCCTCAGGCTCCTGTCCACGTATTGGTGATCCCCAAAAAGCACATCGCGCGAATATCCGATGTTTCGGACGGTGAGGACGCATGCCTTATGGGGCACATTTTGGTTGTCGCAAATAAAATTGCAGCCGAACGCGGTATCGCCGATGAAGGCTATCGGGTCGTTACTAATTGCAATGAGGGAGCCGGGCAATCTGTCTGGCATGTGCATTTTCACTTGCTTGGCGGAAGAAAATTGGGCTGGCCCCCAGGATAGGATTTGCGCATAGGCATTGGATACAAGTGATTTAGCCCTGCTCGGAGGAGATAGGAGCATGGATGGCTAACTCATGGATGAATGAATTGCAGGCGGGGATAATGGTAAAGATATTAGCTGTTGTAAATCAAAAAGGCGGAGTAGGCAAGACCACCACTTCTGTGAATCTTGCGGCATGTCTGGGTGTTGCCGGTAAACGGGTACTGTTGGTAGATACCGACCCTCAGGGCAACGCCTCAAGTGGCGTTGGCGTAATCAAGTCGGAATTGAATAAATGTATATATGATGTACTAATTAATGAAGAACCGATAGAGAACGTGATTGTTAAGACGGATACCAAAGGACTTGACCTGGTGCCGGCGCGCCTTGACCTCGCTGGGGCGGACATTGAGTTAATGTCGACTATGTCACGCGAGACAAAACTGAAGCAGTCATTAGCGCGGATTCAAGACAATTATGATTTCATCATTATCGACTGTCCGCCGTCTTTGGGACTGCTTACCGTAAATGTCCTCGCAGCAGCGGGATATGTAGTGCTGCCCATACAATGCGAGTATTATGCGCTTGAAGGCTTAAGCCAGTTATTGAGAACCATCGAGCTTGTGAGGCAGCACCTGAATCCGCATTTGGAGATTGCAAAGGTCCTGTTGACTATGTTTGACTACAGAACAAACTTGTCGATGCAGGTGGTTGATGAAGTCAGACGTTTCTTTGGCGACAAAGTTTCTTCTGTTGTGGTTCCAAGAAACGTAAGATTGAGTGAGGCTCCAAGTCATGGAAAGCCGATAATCAGTTATGATCCCAAATCAAGAGGCGCAGAGGCCTATATCAAGTTTGCGGCGGAGGTAATCGAATTTGGAGAAGAAGAGTCTCGGTAAAGGGCTTGGAGCGCTGATTCCCGGAGCTGAAAGGGAAGAACGAAAACCCGGCAATGAAATTGAGATCGCGCGAATCACTTTTAACCCATACCAGCCGCGCGAGGCAATGAATGATGAAAAGTTCCAGGATCTCGTCAACTCTGTTCGCGTCCATGGCGTCCTTCAGCCCATCGTTGTAAGGACAAAGGGCGAGAGTGAATACGAGCTTGTGGCAGGTGAGAGACGATTGCGTGCCGCAACTGCCGCCGGACTGGCACGAATACCGGCAGTAGTCAGGGAAATGACAAATGAACAGAGTTTGGAAGTCGCTCTCATTGAAAATATCCAGCGTGAAGACATAAGCCCTGTCGATGCGGCGATTGCATACAAAAGACTCTGTGATGAATTCGGACTTTCGCAGGAAGATATTGCTTTCGGGCTCGGTAAGAGCAGATCCGCCGTGGCCAACACGATGCGTTTGATGAATTTGCCCGAGCAAGTCAGAAATCATCTCAAGGGTGGCAAGATCACTGAGGGGCATGCACGCGCAATACTTTCCATTGAAGGCGAAGACGATCAAATAGAATGCGCACAGCGAATTGTCGAAGCAGGACTTACAGTCAGGGAGGCTGAACGGCTTGCTCGCGAATGGTCAAAGGCAAAGTCCTCCAAGAGCATCCGGCAAAATGTTTCACGTGAAACATCTGTCTCCGCCAAAGACCCCAACGCTGCTGAAATTGAATCAAGATTACGAGAGGCGTTTGGAACAAAGGTCAACATTGTGCGAAACAAAGACCGAGGTAGAATTGAAATCGAATTTTACACCGACGATGATTTAGAGCGTATTCTGCTACTCCTCTGTAATGCTTAAAAAAAGAGAGACCGCAAAAATGCGGTCTCTCTTTCTCCTTTTATTATCTCTCTATGGGTTTACTATTCTTATAGTACCCTCGACGCTCTTTGTTTCTCCATTACTTGTAACTTCCATCTTGATTGGAACCTCTCCAATTGCGCCAAGAGGCGGTTTTGCCTTAAATGAAACAGCCGAGCTGCTGCGACCACCAATTTTGAACATTCGCGTGTCTAAGCCTCTCCATACTTCCCAACCAGTCGGGAATATTACCTTTGCGCTGCCCTTTATCTCCGAACGCCTATTGTTCATAATTACCACGCCGACTGTTACGTCCTTTACATCAGCCCGGACATCTCTATCAGGAAGCCTTGACTCAATTTCAAATGGATCAACCACATCAAAACTCACTATAGCGCTTCCTAAGCGACCTGTCGAAGATTTCACCTCCGCGCCCAGCGCCCAGCTTCCAGAGCTCATATCTGATAGGACAGTCGCCCTGTAGTCCTTTGTCAAATGCTGTCCAGGGGGAATACTTTCTAATCGGGTCATCTCACTGCTCATATATTTGCCTGCCTTACCTTCACCAGCGATGAGATAACTGCGTACGTCAACAGTTTCATTGCCGCCATTGGTTATGTGCAGCTTTCCAACTACATCGTCACCCCGGGCAATCACGCTGTCTCTCAGGTCAAAGCCAAGCTCAAGAGGCTTGAGTGATACGATCTTTTTATCCACCAATGTGCACCCCTTTGTATCACCAAGCTCGTTGTTGGGTACCCAACCCGTCTCGTCCGGGCCTGCGTTCACAGCCAGCTGTAAACCAACCTGCCGTCCATTGCCGAATTTCAAACTCTTAATCAGTCTTGAAGGAATGCAAAGCTCGATCACATACGAGTCATCTGACTTGCTGCTCTTAATAGTTACCATAGAAGCCTCTTCTTGCGAGACCGGTAAAGCAATAGGCAGCTTGGTGTTTTTAGACTCATATCTGCTCACCGCCAGATTCATTGAACCATCGGTGCCGCGGGTTGTTCTAAACTCATAATTATCTTCACCATGAAACCAGCCATCGTCACCGCAATCGAGAACAACAAGAAAATCCAGAGGTCTATTTGATTTGACCGCGGCATACATGCAATTTGAATCCCAATCGGCAAATGTCGTCGCATTCCATCCCGGAACCTCAAAAGTGTAATATGTGTCCCATTCGCCATCTTCAACAGTTCCATCAATAACCGGCGTCCGTCGGAATACCTGGGTGTCGGGAGTAACTGACGGGATCTCATACTTGAAATCCGGGGAAATCGCGGCATTGTCGGGTGCAACTGCCGCTGTCTCATCTGACCAGGCACAGACGATCGATACTAACAGGAGCGCAATTGTAAGCACTATAACTGTATTTCGCACTTTTCTCCTCCATAATCACAAGAGATTTGTAGTGATTATAGTTCAGGTATTCAAGTCAGTCAACGCAAGCGTAACAATATCATGCCAGCGATATGATGCTTAATCACAATCAAAGACCTTAGTTTTCTGTCAGCGCTGTGATGTATCTGTGTTATTGTTGTCTGCGGTTGCCTGTCAAGATCAATATCGTAGAGAAGGAAAGATTAGAAATCTACTGTTGCCGGAGCACTACATTTCTCTGTCGTGATTAGATTGCACCAAAAGATGCCAATATCAGATATAGAAACAAACCATGTCTGCGTTGACAGCCGTCCAGAAATTGTGATAAACTTTCGAGACTTGGAAAAGGCAGCGCGAAAGGAGCATTACGCCTAATGCTTATACAAATTAAGGGCAAGAACTTTGAGGTGACCGACGCCCTTAAGGCATATGTTGAAAAAAAACTTCCTAAGCTTGAGAAATATTTTCACGATCTTAAGGGAGCAACAGTTACGATGAGCGTGCAGCGTGGGCTGCACGTGGTCGAGGTCCAACTTGAGGGCGACGGTATCCTTCTCCGAGGAGAAGAACGCCGTGGAACCGATATGTACGGTTCAATCGATCAGGTCGCTGAAAAACTGGAATCTCGTGTAAAGAAATTCAAAGGCAAGCTCTACGATAAGACCATCGCCGAAGGTCCCAAGGAAAAGGAAACAATCCGCGAGGGAATCAGGACCGAATCACTTGGCCCTGAAGGCTTTGAGGGCGAAATCGAAGAAGCGCCGACTGTGGTCCGCACCAAAAAGTTCGCAATGAAACCTATGACTCCCGAGGAAGCCGCCCAGCAGATGGAACTGCTCCACCATGACTTCTTTGTTTTCAGAAATGCTCAGACTGAAGACGTCAACGTGGTCTATAAGAGAGATGACGGTAACTACGGCCTTATTGAGCCGCTCTAGGTGTCAAAATGGATCGTTAATAGCAAAAACGCAGCAGCCATCCCGGAAACGCCGGGAAGGCGGTTTTTGCTGTACGTAAGGTTAGGCGGGAACAAGGCCCGCTATTTTAATAAGGGGATAAGCAAATGATCGTTACAACCAAGCAACTCTTCGAGCAAGCCTATGGCAAGTATGCTCTCGGCGCTTACAATATCAACAACGCCGAACAGACAATGGGCCTTTTCAAGGGCAACATGGACAGCAAGGCTCCGTTCATCATCCAGATTTCCAAGGGTGCCCGCTCCTACACCAACAAGCTGATGCTGGAGGGAATGATCCGCGCAGCAGATCAGATCTTCCCGGACGCAGTCTTTGCGGTGCATCTTGACCACGGCGACGAAGCAGCCTGCTACGACTGCATCGAGAGCGGATTCTACTCTTCAGTTATGATTGATGCAAGCCATGAGTCTTTTGAAGAGAACATCGCCATCACCAAGAGAGTAGTCGAGAAGGCTCATGCCAAGGGAATCAGCGTTGAAGCAGAACTCGGCCAACTCGGCGGAGTTGAAGAAGACATCAAAGTAGACGAAGACAAGGCTCATCTCACCGACCCCAAGCAGGCCGCTGAGTTTATTAAGCGCACGGGATGCGACAGCCTCGCATGCGCCATCGGCACCAGCCACGGCGCGTTCAAGTTCTCCGGCGGCCAGGGGCTCCACTTCGAAGTCATCGAGGGCATTCAGAAGCTGGTCCCGGGCTACCCGCTTGTAATGCACGGCTCTTCTTCCGTTCCTCAGGATGAGGTCGAAAGAATCAACGCCGCGGGCGGCGCATTGAAGGGCGCGAAGGGCGTTGACCCGGCGCAGTATCTACCCGCAGCTAAGCTGGGCGTCTGCAAGATCAATATCGATACCGACGGCCGTCTTGTATGGACCCGCGTTCACCGTGAGTTCTTCCGCGACAAGCCGGAAGTCTTTGACTTCAGACCGGTCGGCAAAATCTTTATTGAAGAGTACGCGAAGTTCATCGCCAGCCGCAATGAGCTGCTTGGCTCAGCGGGACACCTCGACGAAGTCCGCACGGCATTGAAATAATAGTCAAAGAGTGGAGAGTGGAGAGCTTTTGCCAGTCATGGCTTCAGCTTTCCACTTTCAGCTCTTTTCCACAAGGGGCTGCATTTACATGATATCTACCGTTACGCTCAATCCGGCACTCGACAAGACCATTCACATATCTAAACTCGCACCCAATGATACCAACCGCGTAATCAGCCTTGAGACTGATGCCGGAGGCAAAGGTATCAATTGTTCCCGCATGCTCTCCCGTCTTGGAGCCGAAACCACGGCGCTTGCCTTCCTCGGTGGAAATACCGGCGACTTTATTCGAATGGTGCTCGACAAGGCCGAGATTGATCTTGAGATCGTGCCTACTCAGAGGCCGACCAGGACCTGCATAGCCGTCGAAGAATCCGCAAACGTTCCCCCCACAACTTTTAATGAACGCGGCGGCCCTATCGAACATCAAGAGCTGGTGACGATGATCGAGAAGGTAAAGGATATCTCTCGCAAGTGCAAATATATGGTCTTTGGCGGGAGTGTGCCTACGGGAATCAACCAGGATGTATATAAAGTGCTGATCGAGATCGCTCAGGCGGGCGGCGCAAAGGCTGTGCTCGACGCCGACGGCGAGGCGCTCTCCGTAGGCCTCAAAGCAAAGCCGTTCATGATCAAGCCGAACCGCGATGAAGCCGAGCGTATATTGGGTAAGCAGTTCGAAAGCATAGCCGATGCAGCTCGCGGCGCTCTGTCTCTGGCCGAACGTGGTATCGAACTGGTAGTGATTTCTCTGGGTAAGCAGGGAGCCATCGCCTGTTACGAAAACGAGATCTATTACGCTGTGACACCCGCTGTCAAAACAATCAGCACAATCGGTTCGGGAGATTCGTTGATCGCGGGAATATTGTGGGCCTTGGAAAACGGCCGGGACGTGCAAGATGCGCTTAAAGCGGGCTGCGCCGCCGGCGCCGCAACCGCCATGAGCAGCGGCACCGATATCGGAAGCAGAGAAGATGTCGATAAGCTTATAGACGAGGTCAAGGTAACGGTCATACAGCCTGCGCCAAGCGTTTCGTAAAACTCCTTAAATATCACTTCCACCCATTGACATATAGCTTTCATGCGGCTAAATTGATCATGGGTGGGAAGCAACCAGGAGTGCGGACACGTGAAACTGGGTGAATTCAGGAAAATAGTGCGCTCGGAGTTTGGGGATAACCTTGCACACGCCACGCCTGCTAATGTCAGGGAATTTCTGGACCGGATGGAGACCGACGTCCTGCCGGAGGAGTTCTCCAACCGCATCATCCTCGATGAGCCGTGCAATTCATACGAAGAGGTTATTCGTGACTTCTTTGCACGGATACTTGAGATGCCTTCGGATGAGGCAATTGTCGCTCTATGGACACTCTCGCTCTACCTCGCTTTTTCTGCCATAGAGTCGCAGTATGCCGACCGTTTCGCGACTCTTTTCCAGGACTCCGAATAAACTCCTATCATATTCTGAAGGAATAGTAATCATCCGCGAAGAATGTGATGCATATGCATGATGTTGCTCCAATAATCGCAATTGTTATAGGTATTCCGGTCATAGGCGGACTCATAATCGCTCTGCTTCGGGGATGGCGGCTGAAGGCTCCTCAAGGAAGCGTAGCATCGCCTGAAAGAGACAGCATATAGACGAAATGAACACCCGTATTCTGCGTATGGACGACCTTGGAATGTCCGCTGCCAAGATAAACAACCTTGTCGTCAGCTCAGACAGGAAGTATCTCAAATGAAACTAGAGATAAGCTGGGTAAAGGAACAGAATATTGGAAACAGATAGCGAGGTACAGTGATGAAAACAATATGCATTGAACTGCCTGATAAGCTCGCTGACGCTTTGACAGGAATTTTGAGTCAGGGCTACTTCAAGTCGGAGGACGAAGCGGTGCGCTTCGCCCTGATGAAATTTATTGAAGATTGGAAACCTGCCCTGATTGAGCGCTTTCAACTAGAAGACATTGCGTGGGCAATTCAGCAAAAGGGCAGCTAAAATGACGATCATTGTCTGTGATACCGGCCCAATTCTACATCTTGCCGAAGCAGATGCGCTAAGTTTGCTCGGAGGAGCCGGGCAGATTCTAATTGCAAGTGCGGTTGAGAATGAACTGAGTTTATTGACGGCTGCAGAAATTAAGGCAGACTGGCTGCATGTAGTTGCACTGGAGCCAGCATATGCAGATAATGCCCTTACATTGCAAGCTTCGGGGTTGCTGCATATCGGAGAAGCACAGTCACTTGCACTGGTAAGACAAACCAATGCCACATGGTTTCTTACAGACGATGCGGCAGCACGGATGATGGCAACTTCTTTGGGAATCGAAGTGCATGGTTCATTGGGAATAGTCTTGTGGGCTGCTGCAAAAGGATATATAACCCGATCTATGACCGAGTGCTACATTGATAGGCTTGCGGAATCCTCACTCTGGATATCACCCCGCGTATTGGAACAAGCTAAATTCTCTCTGGACTTGCTTTTCGATAAATAAAGAAGAATAATTTACTGGCATATATAAGAACACCATATCATCAAGGAGGAGAAAGTATGTTGAAAAGGGCTTTAATTGCAATTCTATTATCTATGTTGGTGGTCGCGCTCGCTTCATGCGGCCCAAAGAAGGGGGCAGGCACCGTAACTGTGGCGTTTGTCACAAACAATGTCTCCGACTTCTGGAAAATTGCTCAGGCAGGCGCAGAGCAGGGAGCGAAAGACTTCAAATGCAAGTGTCTGGTCCAGATGCCCGTGCAGGGCACTGCCGGAG
Organism: Armatimonadota bacterium; assembly: GCA_039679645.1. NCBI lineage: Bacteria > Bacillati > Armatimonadota > Armatimonadota bacterium. The sequence goes on along the minus strand of JBDKUO010000035.1, from coordinate 14,969 downwards.
AGCAAAAGAGAATTCTCGAGGACTTGATCGTCAAGGGCGTCTCAGGTGTCGCAATTTCTCCTGTGAACCCCGAAAAAGTGGATATGCTCGATAAGGCCGCAAGCCAGGTGAACCTCATATGCATGGACTCCGACGCGCCCAAGAGCAAGAGGCTCTGCTATGTAGGCACCAGCAACTACGATGCAGGTAAGGTCGCCGGAACCCAGCTTATGAAGGCGCTGCCAAACGGCGGCAAGGTAATGGTCTACGTAGGCACTATGGACGCTCAAAATGCAGCGGACCGCTATAAGGGTATCGCCGATGCGCTCAAAGAAGGCAAAAGCAAAATACAAATCCTATCCGTTATGACTGACAACGCCGACCACGGCAAGGCTCGCAGAAATGTTGAAGACACGCTGGTAAAATACAGCGATATCGCGGGGCTTGTAGGGCTTTGGAGCTATAACGGCCCGGCCATATACAAAGCCGTGGAGAGCGCGGGCAAATCAGGCAAGGTCAAGGTTGTCTGCTTCGATGAAGACCCTGCGACTCTTGAAGGCGTCAAGAAGGGCACAATCTTCGCTACGATAGTCCAGCAGCCGTATAAGTTCGGCTATGAATCCGTGCGCATCCTTGCAGCTCTCGCACGAGGAGATAAGAGTGTAATTCCAAAAAACAAAGTCGTAGATACCGGGGTGCGAGTAATCGACAACAGCAATGTTGATAAGTTCTCTGCCGATCTAAACAAGATCCTGGGCAAAAAATAACAATCCTCCCCCATTTACAGAAAAGCCTCCGGCAAAATGCCGGAGGCTTTTCTCTTTCTATAGGCTATATAATTACCTGCAAGTCTGACTGAGCAGGCATGACCAGCGCCCTGAACAAGCTCCCGTTGTTGTAATATGTCGCGCTGATTGCGCTTAGCGCAACATATTTACCCAAGGCTGGTTTTGTCAGCGTGCCGCTGAATACCCTAACACCGATATAACCCGAGCCATCATCGCAGTTGCTGCCGTCATTTACGTAGAAACAGTCGGAGCCGACGTAGGTCACTTTGCCGGTCACCCGCACCAGCATACCGACATTATTGAGTCCCGCTGCCGAGGTGAAGACTCTTGAGGTCACCTGGCTTGTCGCGTCTTTGATCATGCGATACTCCATCACCGCCTGCTGGCCACCGAGCGCGCTTCCACCCAGAGCAGAGTTTTTCATCGCAAACGGACCCAGTGCCGACGAAACACCCGCGACTTGATAGGACTCTGCTTGTATACAGCGCTCACCATTAATAGTGCTGATGGTTCCGGTGACTGTCAAGAGGTTAGAAACAGTCGGAGCGACAGTCGAGATCATTCGTATTCCACCAAGACGGTTCGCGTCTTCGATGTATATGTATGAGCTGGTGCTGCACGTCACAACCGCATCCGAGACCTCAACCAACTCTCCGTCTGTCAGAGACTTAGCCTTTATTATCTTCGTTCTTGAGACAATCGTAAATGTCGAATCGCTTGTATCCGACACACTGCCGCCCACCAGGCTTGCCCTGACTTTATAGCCATGGCTGCCGGGCAGTCCTGTGGTGTTCCATGTGAACGAACCCGCGGCATAGGCAAGCGAGTCCGCCCCTGAAACAGGACGCCAGACACTGTCCAGGCCGGTGGTATACTCCAGTTTTACCTTCTCCGTGCTTTGCCACGTGCCGGAGGTCTGGAAATTGATCGTCACTTGCGCACCGGCAGTAAATTTCTCCCCCCCGTTAGGTGAGGTAACTGCAATTGCTTTACTGACGGTTGTGCTCGGGCCCATGCATGCTTCACGGATCATGGAATAATGGTCCGTCTCGACAGGTATGAAGGGCCCAAGAGCAACTATGCGCCCGCGCCCCGGAACGTCGCGATAGACTGCATAGGCGCGAGTCGGATTGTTATTGCGCATCGAGAGCACCTTTACGTCTGTCGGGATTTTGTCCACATAGAACTGCACGTGGTAGCCCCTGGACTGGATTATCTGGCCCACAGTGTATCCGGACGTAATCGTATCCGCAAGAGATATCAACTGATCATCCACACCGGCGTTGTAGTCCCAGTAGGTCCCGTAGCCGTTCAGACCTGCGCAGGCCGGCCAGAGAAATCCCGTAAAGGCTCCATAGCAGGCGGATGTGTCCATGAGCACAATTGTCTTTCCGGTCTGGAACCAGTCGGAGACGCTTTGCATATCGGCTGTCAGCGGACCGTTATCGGGAAGGACCAGTGTGTCCTGGCCCGAAAGATCGGCCGCGGCCAGGCTCGTCTTGACAGTCACCTGAAATCGCTGAGAAGCATCAGCGCTTAGAATATTGCTCAGGTCCGTATACGCATTGTTGTTGCTGCCGTAGAAATAAGAAGGAGCGGTTGCGCAGTTTAGAATTGCCACTTTCTTCTTGGACGAGATCGCAAATGAGTAGTAGCCTGCAGCGCTTGGGCTGCGGCCTTTGTTTTTAGACAGCGATGTGTCAGTGGCGGCAATGTAGTAGCTTATCGTATCACCGGCAGCCGTTCCACCGGGTATCTGCGCTTCGTAGACACTCGAGCCCTTGTCGGCCATTGCCAGAGCGACATCCGAGCCATTGTTCTTGTGATAGTAGAGGGTCACACTGCCGACGCCTGTGTTGTCGGTCACGGTCGCGTCCACTGTATATGGACCGACAGTGTTTCCGGTATTGCTTAGAGGCGTGTGTTGAATCGCAGGCGCGGTGCTGTCCGCGCGGACAAGGAAGTGATAAGGCTGAGCAGGGGCGAGCGACGGGCTTATCGCCTGCTGGCCGGTTATATCGACAGCCTGGATATAGTAGTAGATGGTCGTTCCGTTTGGCTTGGCGGGAATGTCGGCAATATAGCTGATTGAGTTTGCCTTGGTCATCACAATAGTATTGAATGTGCCGGTGCCGGTCGTATTCCACTTGACCACGGGCATTCCCGTCACAAGCGCGTTGCGCGCCTCTATATTTGCCTGGACACGGTAATATCCGGTGGTGACATCCGTGTCGGTAAGGGGCGTGTGCGAGATAGTCGGGCCGGTGGCGCATGCGACAGACGGATCACCGTATAGATTGAACACGCAGTGGTTCATCCATATGTCGTTCGGCACATCGAGCATCATCGCATAATGAGCATCTCCGCAGGGCAGTCCTTTGGTAATCAGCTCGTAGGCATATTTGTAGGTCATTGATGCGTTAGAGCCGGTCTGAGTGAAATCGACCTCACCCGGATAATACCAGGAGACTCTGGTTGCACAGTCTGTAGCGACTGCGCCCCTCTTCAGCATCGAATAGCCGAGATTTGTTGTAACCTCAGGAGAGCCGTTGAGGCAGGAGCACTGAAAGACGAACGATGGATATTTGTCATCCAGATACTGAGTCTGGCTGGAATACATTATGTCCGCGGCCGTGGTCTCATTGCCGTGTGTCCACCAGAAGTGGAACCCGGCATGCTGTTGCCATGCCGCAAGCACATTGGCATAGCTGCATGGCGTGTAATCGGGCGCAGGACTCAGGCTGTAAGTCTGCTCGTAGACCCGAGTGGTAGACAGGCCTTCCGGCAGAACAATATTATTGCGTATAGCCTCACCGAGGTTATAGCCCGGCGTGCTGGAGTCGGACGGCTTCATGCTCAAGAGCACGTTGCGCACCCAGGTGCCGCCATAGGTCCCCGATTCATAGTCAATAATCTTTTGCAGTATGGAATCAAGGTCTGAGATTGTCCCATAGTATGGAATACGGCCGACTATGACCTCGGGGTAGAGGTCTATGCCGCCCGTGCCGAAGTCCTGGCTGTCTTCGCCGTAATAGCCGTCGCCGTCTCGGTCCCAGTTTCCGGTGAGATCGGCATAAAAGTAATCGGAGGGCGCTTCCTGATATGTGCTTGAGGCATGACGGGGCCAGAGCATCTTCATAGGCACCGCGCCTGTGCCGGGGTTCGGGTTGCCGATCAGCAGGACGTAGTGAATGCCCTTGGTCAGATAATTTGCTTTTAGATACGCCCTTATATTATTGGCGGCCGTATCACCAGTGCCGCCTCCCCATGCGCTTTGCGTAATCACTGCCACGCTGTAGCCGCGGTTGGTCTTGTGATTTACGAAGGCCTGAAGTTTTGTGCTGGCTGCAACGACGTCCGTGGTGGTGAGAATTACGTAATCGGTGGCAGCCTGGGTCTCCGAATCGTTCGATGCGCTGGTTGCGCTCAGCATATGCGTCCCTTCAGTTGAAGATGTCGGATACCAGTCACTTGCCTGATCGTAGTTGACCGCAAGATCCGCCAAACTTTTTTCAGCCAGGACGTCTATCGGATACGTCGACGCAGACGAGTATGCTGAAATTGAAGCAGATAAACTGTAGGATACGTTTATCTCGCCCTCTGTAATTTGCCAAAGGCGCTTTGTATATGGATTGTAGGTAAACGGATAGTATTTGAACCGTACTAACCGCCACTGGCGCATATTGCCCACACTTGAAAGCTCGACGTTTGAGACAGGATACAGGCAGTCCGAGCCGTAGACCAGCGTATTGTGCCCGTTTTCGATCAGCTTGCCTGTCCCCCAGTCCGTGATGGTCTTACCGTCAACAATCGTCATAACAGGCGGCGACGGCGCAATGTCGTATTTGCCGTCGAGGGGCGTTGACGCGCGCCCGCTCAACGAGACCTCGACAGAGGAAGGGTCTGCGTTGGGTGGAAGCAGCACATGCATTTCCTTATATGGAAGCGCGGGGTTACCGGGGGAAGCGGAAACCGCATAGTCCGGTATTGATATCCGGGTGCCAGAGAGAGTCTGTTGAAATGTTGCTGTGCATTCCGGCAACGGCACCGATATTGTGTCCGCGCATACGAGCGACACACTTGCCGCGAATACGAACAGCGTAGCCATCAGCTTGTTCAATTAGTCTTTGTCCTCCTTCATGGTGGAAAATCGCCGTCCATGGAACTGAATTGTCCGGGCAGATATTGTCAGATTATAGAAGAGGTGTCAATAAGTCAACACTATCTCAGCGCCGGACGGCTTTTGAAGCGCATTTGATCAGCATTTGCGCGGCTATGTGTGACAGCAGCCAAGCGTATTGTGGTTTCATGTCGGTATTTTGAGAGCTCAACAATGCTCTTTTTGCGAACAGTTTGTGTTTGTGTTGCGGAGCGAAAGTCTGTGCTCAGCTTCACTAAACACTGTCTCTGCAGCGCCCTGCTCGATGACTCATCCAAATAAGAACAATTCAAGATTTCTTTTCTGATTGCGTCCGAGCATTAACATTGCAATCAATTTCGAGACACATTGGGGCCTTGACTCCATACATGTGCTGTGTTATCGTGGACGAGTTGGTCACATTTTTGCGATACAAGCAGTCGGCTTATCACTATTATGTACGGAGATAGACTATATGTTTGTTGCCGATCAAATTGATCAGGGTATTGACCTGGAGGTTCTTTCAAAGGCGGAACTGGTTGCGATGAACCGTGTGTTGATGCGTATGTTCGACTGGACGGACCCGCATGAATTTGTGCGCAGCCTGTTCTGCGAGCTCAAGAGCCTGTTCGATGTGCATGAGTGCGCGCTGTATGTCGCCGCGGAAGACGGCGCGGCACTCAAGCTTGACATCAATACCGGGGACGGCAGGAAGCATCTGCCCGACATAGTGCCGCACACATCCGACCTGTATTGCGCCATACTCTCCGGGCGCCGCGCAAGCGCAAAATCAGTTAAAAGCACTCAGCTACATCTTTTTGATGAATGGCCCGACTGTATCTTCCGCCCAATCTTCAGGCAATCGTCATTTGCCGCATGTCTTGCATTGGCGCATGCCGACGGCAGTGTCGACCTCATAGACATGATCCTCACCCAAGCCGTGACAGCGCTGGAACGGTTTTGGCGACCGCAAGGCCAACAAGACCGCCCTGTGCGATCGGATACTTCGTTCGATAATACAACAAGACTTACCACAAGGGAGGTAGAGGTTCTGAGCTTAATGGCTGACGGCCTGTCCAATAAACATATCGCGGAGCGGCTTTATATCAGCGTGGCGACATGCAAGCGACATGTCGAGAACGTGCTCTCAAAGCTGGAAGTCCACTCCAGATGCGCGGCGGCATCGATATGGCTGGCGCGGTCCGAGCATCGACAAAGCAGCCTGCATAGTCAATTTGGCCCATAATAAAATAGGCATTTTTGCCACTATCGGTTGTGGCTGGGCTTGAAATAGAATAAATGCGCCGGGCAACACATTGATTGCTCCGCCGGACTGATAGATGATATTGAGGAGTAAGGAGAAATTTCATGGAAGAAACCGCAGCCAGGGAAGGCTATGGGCTGTACTGCGCCGACATGGACGCACGCAACCCGGAACTTACGTACCACACACTAAAAGCGGCGATAGCCAACGCGCATATGCCTACGGCGCATCACAGTATACGTGTCAGAATATGCGCTTCGTTACTCGGGCAGGCATGCTCTCTGGACGGACGCCGAATGACTACTTTGGCTATTGCCGCCGAAATCCACGATATCGGCAAACTCTATATTTCACCTGGTCTTCTCGACAAGAGGGATATGCTTTCTCAAGAGGACTGGGCAATCCTCCGCAAACACCCTATGCTGGGCGCAAAGATAGCCGCAGCGGCATTCCCTCTTATGCCGGATGTGGCGGAATGCGTGCTTTGCCACCACGAGCGAGTAGACGGCAGCGGATATCCCCAAGCTCTTAAGAGCGATCAGTTTTCGCTTGAAGCCAAGATTATAGCAGTGGCGGATGTTTTTGTAGCTCTGCTGGAGGAAAGACCCTACAGGAGAGCATACAGTCCCGACCAGGCTCTTTCGATTCTGATAAAGGACGACGGAATAAAGTATGATAATATAGTTGTTAGTGCCGCCCAATCACTGCGCGGTTCGTTAACCGATTTTGGGGCATAAATAGTTCTACACTGCGGGAACGGCGGTATACACAGAGCGGTCATATTATCGCAAACGTAAGTTCCCGCAGTCTCCGCTGATACGGTTCCGGTTGATGGGTTAGGGCGAACGCACGAATAAACGTTTTGTGACGAGGTCCAAACACATCACCCGTATGATGGGTAAGGATCTCCGAATCCTTACTCGAGAACCAGTGCCGGATCTCCGAATCCGGCCATTCCAGCAAAGGTTGCGGGGTTCGGAGACCCCAATTCGGCATTAAGGTGACGATTCGGAGATCGCCACCTATCAGGTGATTTTCTACACTGCGGGAACGGCGGTATACACAGAGCAATCATATTATCGCGAACGTAAGTTCCCGCAGTCTCCACTGATATGGTTTCGGTTGATGGGTGACGACCATTTCCGATACCTAACACCTAACACCCGACACCCGAGCTGGATGCACTCGCCTGAAAAAATATAATATTTTTCTTGTCAGGGGCTAAAGATTCCCCTGTAGGAGTCCAATAATCTATATTGAAGATAATATAGGCGATAAGGGCAAACTCTTCGAAAGAAGGGGACGCAAAGCCTTCGGGACTACATTCCTATATGGAACAAGTCGGCCGGGCTGCCGTTTCCAAGCTTCGGGTTTGCCTTTTTTTATGTCTGATTAAGGCGATCTCCGAAGCAGTAGGGGGATCAAAATGAAAATCTCTCAAGTAGAATCAGGCAGAGCTGCATCAACGAGCGCTTCGCCGCAGGCTCACATATTGCCTAAGGACAGGCCCAGGGGCCTGGTATCCACAAGAGCGCAGAGGGCAAAAGACTTATCTCCTTTGGAACAGGGGATGGCTGTTGCCGAAGCGGCGATGGCGGATATCCCCGATATCCGGGAAGATATTGTCAACAAGCTCAAGGACCAGATTGCAAAAGGCGAGTATAAAATCGACGGCAAAGAGGTCGCCGAGATGATGCTCAGGCGGTCGGAAGCCGATAAAATAAGATAAGGCTCACCTTGACACAAAATAGACCCAAAGCGTATAATCTCTACAGACTAACATTTGATGAACGGCTAACAGTAAGTGGGTTTAGCGGATTTGGCTATGTAGCTAGCAATAATAGCAGCGTTGCCAAACCTTTCCCGCCGCTGAAAACGCAGTGACGTGCAATTCCAGCCGAACGCTGTCGATGGAGGAGGGATTATGGTTGGCACAGGTTCAGGTGAAACCCAATGAAAGTCTGGATAGCGCTCTGAAGCGGTTTAAGAAAGTGCTTCAGCAGACTGGTGTTCTCAAGGAAGCCAGAGAGCACGAGCACTATGAAAAACCGAGCGATAAGCGCCGTAAGGCAGAAGCCGCAAGGCGTCGCAAATTAAGCCGCAAGAGCTAGTATTCAGGATTCTGGACTATGTCGCTAATTGACACGCTTCAACAAAATATGAAGCAGGCTCTAAAGAGTAAGGATGCGTTGACACTCTCAACCATCCGGCTTATTCTGTCATCGGTGAGCTATGCCCGTATTGCAAAGGGCAGCCAGCTCACCGATGACGAGGTTATCGGCGTAATTGCCAAGGAGGCAAAGCAGCGCCGTGAGACAATAGAGTCGGCAATAAGCGGGGACCGCATGGATATCGCGGACCGCGAAAAGGCCGAGCTCGACATTCTGCAGTCTTACCTTCCCCAACAGCTTGACCAGGCGGATATCGAAAGCATTGTCAGGCAGATTGTCGCCGAGGTTGGCGCCACCGACATCAAGGACCGCGGCAAGGTCATGGGTCCCGTGATGCAAAAGGTCAAGGGCCGAGCCGATGGAAAGCTCGTCAGCCAAATCGTCGAGAATGTGCTGCGAGGGTAACACCTCTTTATTATGAAACCACACTTGCCTCGAATCAAACGGAGCGCAAAGAATATCTCGGACAAACGTCCCCTGTTGGACTTTCAAAGGGCTGGGCTGGCAATCGCCACAGTCCTGGTGCTCTCATTCCTGCTTTCCATACATCTGCTGCCGGGCAAAGTGTCGCTAAAGCTCGGTGACACCGCACCTGAGACTATCTACGCACACCGCACTGTCCGCTATGTGGACTCCTCCGAGACAACTGCGCGAACGAAAACCGCTATCCAGAGTGTGGGCGCGGTCTATGACAGCGTGCCCGACGCCGAGGCCGATGCAGTCAAATCAGTAAAGATTCTCTTTAGCGCAGTCAGTGATGCAGCACAGGAGCAGTCGACAGGGCGGGTGCGCGAGAAGCTGGGCAAGCAGTTAAGTTCAAAAGTCTCGGACGACATTCTCAAGGGGCTGATCGGTCTGGACGCAAAGTCGGCGAAAAAGGTCGAAGAAGGCGCGGCGCGGTTGGTCAGTATCGCTATGGACAGAGAGCTGCGCGCGGACCAGCCCGATATGCGAGCCGCCCGCCAGGACGTGGTACAGGCTGCAAAGAGAATGTTCACCAAGTCCTCCGAGGCAAACCTTGCCGGTCAGGTCGCCGCTATAGCCCTGGAGCCAAACCGGATCTACAACAAAGAGCAGACCATGGCCCTCAAGAAGCAGGCAATGCGAAGTGTGGTGCCCGCCAATAAAATTATTACACGGGGAGAGCCTGTTATCGAAAAGGGTGAGCCCGTCTCGCGCGAACACCTCGATAAGTTCGATGCTCTGGAACTCAGACACCCCAAACTCGACTACGTCTCAGTCTTCTCATATATGCTGCTGATGATCCTGATGGTGTGGATCGTAGTTGCGTATCTGTGGCGCTATCATAACGATGTCTACTCCAACACCAAAGCAATGTGGCTGCTGGCGCTGATCGTCATGTTCAGCACGCTTGCCCTGCGCCTTGGCGGAAGCACCCTTGGCCTGAACCTCAGCCCCACGCAAGTCGGTTATCTGGGGATCTTGTGGGTAGTGGCTGCGGGAATGTTTATGGCCGTGCTGATAAACCCGCAGGTCTCGGTCGTAGTTGTGGCGATGCTCTCGATAGTGCTTTCGCTGCTATTGAACAATGAACTCAAATACGCGACCAGCGCGCTGGTCACCGCCATGGTCGGCATCTACAGCGTAGCCAACATACGTGACCGCAGCGACGTCATGCGCGCCGGCGGAGCCATATCGGCCGTCGGGATAATGCTGGTCTGGATTACAGGCGGAATAGCCAACGATCCACTGCAGACTCTTATCGAGGGCACCATATGGGCAGGAGTGGTGGTGCCTCTGGTGGCCACCTCGCTCTTTTTCTTCGGCATAGCCCCGCTTGAGAGGCCCTTCGAGAGGACAACACATATCTCGCTGCTCGAACTGGCCGATACCAACAAGCCCCTGCTTCGCCGTCTGGTGGTCGAAGCCCCGGGCACTTATACGCACAGCATGATCGTTGGCCACCTCGCAGAAGCTGCGGCAGAAAAGATAGGCGCGGACCCGCTGGTGGCGAGGGTAGCCTCGTATTATCACGACATAGGCAAGATCCGCAGGCCGCACTTTTTTATCGAAAACCAAAATATCGAAAACATACACGACCGCATGAACCCGACCCTTTCGGCGCTGGTGATCACCTCGCACATAAAAGACGGCCTGGAAATAGCCCAGGAGTTCCGCGTGCCCAAGATCGTGCTCGACATTATTAACCAGCATCACGGAACCTCGCTGGTGCAGTATTTCTATAACCAGTATACGGGTGAGCAGGAGCCCTCGACCGCACTGGAGCAGCAGTTCAGATATCCCGGCCCAAAGCCGCAGACCAAGGAAGCTGCCGTGGTCATGCTGGCGGACTCAGTCGAGGCCGCATCGCGCGGGCTTTCAAAGCCGACTCCAGCCAAGATCGAGCTGCTGGTGAACCAGATAGTGGCGGATAAGCTGCGCGATGGCCAGCTCGACGAGTGCGAACTGACGTTTAAGGACTTGAGCCGTATTACGGATTGCTTTGTGCGCGGCTTAACAAGTATCATGCATGCAAGGATAGATTATGGCGACGCGATGGGCGTCGAGGACAGGAAGCCCACTGCAGATGAAGATTCTGATTCAGAACTCACAGAAAATACCGGTGAAACCCAGCCGGATGCGGAGAATAGCTCAAAAGCTGTTGACGGCTGAAAACTGCCCGGACAACACCGAAGTCAGCGTGCTGCTCACAGACGACGAGCAGATCGCCGGGCTCAACAAGCAGTATCGCGACGTGGACGGCCCCACGGATGTGCTCAGCTTCTCTCAGATAGAAGGTGAAGACGATTTCTCTCAAGAAGTGGATGACGGAATGCTGGGAGATGTCGTAATATCAGTGGAGAGAGCGCAGATCCAATCGCAGGCGCAGGGCAATACCCTCGACCAGGAGATCGACATGCTCCTGGTCCACGGCATACTTCATCTGCTGGGTTACGACCATGCCGAGCCGGACGAAGAGAAAGCGATGTTTTCCCGTCAGGCAGAAACCCTTGGGATTTAGTAATGAGTATTTTATATTGATTATTTGTTGTATAGGATAGTAGATGAGACTTTTTAAAAACCCCGCGAACGGGTTCAAATACGCCATAGAAGGTGTGGTGCATGTATTCCGCACACAGCGCCATATGCGTTTTCACTTTTTAACGCTGGTGCTGGTGCTGGTCGTCAGCCTGGTATTCAAACTCAGCCGCGAAGAAGTAATCGTGCTGCTCTTCACCATCAGCCTTGTGCTTATGGCCGAAATGTTCAATACGGCGATCGAGGCTGTGGTCGATCTGGTCACTCAGACCTATCATCCGTTGGCTAAATTCGCCAAAGACATAGCGGCAGGCGCGGTGCTGATCACCACTATCAATGCGCTGGCGGTAGGCTTCCTGCTCTTCCCGGGCGGCGACAGGCTGCAAATGATGAGCAGCGATATCGGCCTGCATGTTCCCGACTGGCCGACTATAATGGTGGTCACATTCCTGCTGATTGCGGTTATGATAACCATGTGGAAAGTGGCGGGCGGAAAGGGAAAACTGCTAAAAGGCGGGGTCGTCAGCGGTCACAGCGCTATAGGGTTTTTCCTGGCGACAACCATAATGTTCATGACACAAAAAATCGCCGTGGCGATCATGGCGTTTTTGTTGGCGGTATTAATAGCGCAAAGTAGAGTAGAAGGAGGTATACATACCCTCAGGGAAGTTATATGGGGAGCGCTGCTTGCCACAGGAATCGCTTGCGTGGTGTATGCGGTGCTTTCACCTGTCTTTCCGTTGGGATAGAGGGTAGCACACAAGTGGACGAAGACCCAAACCGTATTTTGCCGCAGATAGCGCTGATAGCTGTATTGGTGCTTATAAATGCGTTCTTTTCAGCAGCGGAGATCGCTCTGGTCTCCGTGAGAAGAACGCGCATAAAACAACTTGTCGAGGAGGGCGACGCGAGGGCGAAGACCGTCCAGGCTCTGCTGGACAAGCCGACGAACTTTATGGCCACGACGCAGATCGGGGTCACGCTGGTAGGTTTCCTTGCCTCTGCGTTCGCTGCCGTGAACCTCTCATACTACCCCGCGAAGTGGCTGAGTTTGCTGGGCATCTCTTACGCGACCGCAAGAGCTGTCTCGGTGTTTGTCATCACGATGGCTATAGGCTTTTTCACCCTTGTGCTGGGTGAGATCGCGCCTAAGAACCTGGCCATGCAGCGCGCGGAGAAGTTTGCGCTGGCCGTCGCGGGCACTATCCGCCTCTTGTCATATTTGATGCTGCCCGCAGTGAAGATTGTCGGGTTCTTTGCAGATTTGGTGGTGCGGCCCTTCGGTCTGCACGCAACTTTCTCAGCGCCGGTCCTTACAGAAGAAGAACTCAAGATGCTGGTCGAGGCGGGTGAAGAAGAGGGCGTGATCGAGATCGAAGAGAAAGAGATGATCCATTCGATCTTCGACTTCACCGACACTGTCGCGCGCCAGGTGATGAAGCCGCGAACCGATATCCATGCAGCCCCGATCACCAGCACTCTTGATGAGCTGCTCGACGTTATCACAACCACGGGCCACTCGCGCATCCCGATCTATGAAGAAAACATAGACAACATAGTCGGCATAGTCCATGCCAAAGACCTGCTGCCGATCCTGCGCCAGGATAAGCGCCTGCTGGATATCAAGACCGTAATGCGTGAGGCGTATTATATTCCCGAGACCAAAGATGTCGACGAGCTTCTTGCCGAGTTCAAGCGCGGTAATATCCAGATGGCTATAGTCCGCGACGAATACGGTGGGACTGCCGGCCTGGTAACTGTCGAAGACCTGCTGGAGGAGATCGTCGGCGAAATCAGGGACGAGTATGATATCGAAGAGCCTTTGATCCAAATTATTGACGAGGACCATGCAAAAGTCAGCGCCCGCATGAGCATAGACGAACTCAACGATGAGATGAACCTCGAAATCCCCTTAAGTGAGGAATACGAGACAATCGGCGGGTTCGTGTTCGACATTTTCGGCAGACAGCCTGCTGAAGGCGAGATTATCAGCTTTGAGAATGTAGATTTCACAGTCGAAGAAGTTGAGGGAGGCAGGCTCCACACCATCTACGTCACTCGCACCGACAGGCCCAAAGAGTCTTCCGAAGACCCTGCCGCCGCCAACGGCAAACCCAAAAAGATTTAGTATTTGATATTTTATATTGGGTATTTACTATGATTCAAATCCCTCCGGGTATCTTGCCCGGAGGGATTTGTGTTTATCCGGTTCCGCAATTTCAGTTTCGCTAATATGTTTTCTGATACGACCACAACCAGCCGCCGCCGCTCCAGTTGCCGTTTCCGTCTACATTTGCCGAATAGTGCGCGGTGTCGATTGTAGTATCGGTAATATGCATCACATTCACGCCGCCATACTCAGTCAAAGCGCCGTCATCATACACATCGTAGCCGTTCCAGGTATAGTGCGTGGTGCTGTGTGTATGGCCGTGCAGTATGGCTATAACATTATAGCCCGCTATTGCATTGGCCAGCAGTTGACGCTGCGCGTAGCTCCACCACTCCTCGTCGTCATTGAGAGCATAGTGCATAAAGAGGATGACAGGCGTATCGGTGCCCACACCGGCAAGATCGTTTGCCAGCCAACTCAGAACATACGAGTCGGGGTAACGGCCCAATGCGGCAAAGTGGATGCCGTCGATGTTGAACGAGTAATATACATTGCCGTTTGTGGAGTTGCAATTGCCGTATTGAGCCTTTAGCTTTGTAGCTACCCATTGAGATGTGCCTAGCGTGTAGCCGCACCATCTCCACCAGTCGTGATTGCCGGGTACGGCATAGCGGGGATATCTCAGCCGATTATTGTCTCCCTGCACTCCATATAGCGGGAAGTTATAGTCGAACCCGTTCCACTGGTGCGTGTAATTGCGGTTGGTGTACCATTGCGGGGCATCGCTGGCATATGTAGTGCCCCATGCGCCGCCATCGGCAAGGTCGCCGCACGCTATAAAAGCGCTCGGTGTCGGGACGGTTCCGTAAGGCCAAGCCATACCGGGCAGATTGTTCATTGCCTGCACGCCTGCCCTGGACCTGTCGGTGATCATCCCTCCGGGGTAGTGCATCTCTGATGCGAAAAAGATGGTAAAGTCAGTCGCCCAGGCTCCTGTTGCCAGAAGCAAGCACATAACGATTGCAAACAAAATCTTTACTGATTTCATTTCCCGATCCCTCCTCATTTTGACTGCCGTTCACAATATTGCGGAACCGAATCGAGCTGAAGAATACCCTGTCTGCGCATGCATTAAACGCCCGGTTGGTCTGTTTGTGAAATATATTTTATGATATATCTATTAGCACATCATATTATGTTTCATCCTGGACAATGTATTTCAAAAGCGGGCAGATCATTGGTTGTCGCGCACACGCCCGGCCTGTTGGCTACTCGTGAACAACATTTAACCAAAATACCATGGTCCGTTAACCACATTTTGGCCGAGTTGTCGTCTTATAATATGGAAGGCAATTTTTTTCAGGGGTCTGCGAGATTTCGCAGGCTCCTTTTTTGCGTCTGACGCGAAGGAGGAACCCATGTCGTTCACCACGCCACTGCCGGACTCAAAGATCAACCAGACCGCACGAAACAGACTCGGCGAAGCCATCTATCTGCTCGCCCACATCATCCGCAAGGC